>CAIRTF010000001.1 GCA_903881425.1 uncultured Chitinophagaceae bacterium
AACGAAAAGAACATTGAAATTATTAACCACTAACATAACTGAACTGAAAATCTTCGCCAGCAATATAGGTGGTCAACTTGCCTCGGCTTGAGGTGGTCAGTTTGATCGGCTTTTGCAGTTTTGGCAAGGTTTTCCCAATCGTTATTGTGATGCAGCAAGAGTAATGCATCAACTTCAGCAGGTACATTGGCCAAAAACAGTTCAATAAAGGGTTTAACCGCTGCAGTATTATCCTGCACCAATTCTTGCAACATGGTCATATTAATTGTTACACCGTTATCTGTTATAATGAAGCTAAAAGCCATAATTGATTGAAATATTTAAATA
The DNA here is from genome assembly GCA_903881425.1 of uncultured Chitinophagaceae bacterium. Taxonomy (GTDB): domain Bacteria; phylum Bacteroidota; class Bacteroidia; order Chitinophagales; family Chitinophagaceae; genus CAILAF01. The sequence goes on from CAIRTF010000001.1 coordinate 328, forward strand.
TACAGAACTTTGAATTATGTTCAAATCCTTTAAAATAGGCTGCTGAAATAATCTTTTGCTAATTTTTAACCGTTTACTTGATGGCAATTCTATTATTTTTGCCGTTCTTTCAACAAAATTGACGTATTAAATAAGTTAGATGAAAAAAATACTTTTACTGCTGCTTACTGTAAGCTTCTTGTTTTCTGCAAATGCGCAATTGGGACACCTGTTTTCTAAAAAAAGAAAAGACAAGCCCGATGAAGCCAGCCAAATTATTAAAACTCCTGAAGGACCAAAAGTAAAAAAAGACTGGAGCAAGGTAAATGTCCGAAACCGCCCTACCGATCATCTGATGATTCAATATGGTAGTGATAGTTGGTTGAACAGACCGGATAGTATCAATACAAAAGGTTTTAGCCGTCATTTTAATTTTTATTTTATGATGGATAAGCCTTCTAAAAATGATCATCGTTATAGTATTGCTTATGGTGCCGGTATCTCTAGTAGTAATATTTTTTTTAACGGAACCAATTATGTTGATCTGAAAGCAAACAGCAATTTACTTCCATTCAGAACCAGTGCTCTTGGAAATAGCGATTCAAGTAGTTTTTCAAAATTTAAGCTGGTAACAATGTATTTGGATATTCCTGCTGAATTGAGATTTTTTTCCAATCCTGAAAATCCAAATCATTCCTGGAAATTTGCTTTAACTGCAAAGGCAGGCATATTATTAAAAGCATATACAAAAGGTAAAGATCTGCAATTAAAAACCGGAGGTAGTGTTTACGGATCGAATTATATTGTTAAAGAAGAAGATGGGAAATTTATCAGCGGTACTAAATTTACTTTGGGTGCAAGAGTGGGTTATGGCAATCTTTCTTTAAATGCAGAATATCAATTAACGGGAGTATTGAAACAAGGAACCGGCCCGGATATGCATACATTATCCATTGGTTTAACATTAAGCGGATTGTAATTTATCTTTCTTTAAAATTATTCGCCCTGCATTTTTTGCGGGGCTTTTTTATATCACAAAAAACATAACAGCTACATTTGTAAAAATTATTTGGATTGATAGAGAAACAAAAAAAAATAAAAGAAGAAGAACGTGCAGTATTGGTGGGCGTGATTCAAAAAGAACAAACGGACGAACAGGTTCAGGAATATTTAGATGAACTGGCTTTCTTATCTGAAACAGCCGGTGCTATTACCGTAAAAAGATTTACGCAAAAATTACAACACCCCGACAGCAAAACTTTTGTGGGCAAAGGAAAGTTAGAAGAGATTAAAAATTATATCAAAGGGAAAAATATTGATGTAGTAATTTTTGATGATGAATTAACCGGTTCGCAAATCAGCAATATCGAAAAAGAATTGAACATCACTACTATCGACAGAAGTGATTTAATTCTCGACATATTTGCACGTAGAGCAAGAACAGCGCAAGCCAAAGTACAAGTAGAGTTGGCGCAATATCAATATTTATTACCTCGATTAAAAGGAATGTGGAAACATTTGGAAAGACAAGGTGGTGGCATTGGTACACGTGGTCCGGGTGAAACAGAAATTGAAACCGATCGTCGTATTGTAAAAGATAAAATTTCTTTACTTAAAAAAAGATTGGGTGAGATAGATAAACAATCTTTCACACAAAGAAAAGAACGCGGTGAATTTATTCGTGTATCGTTAGTGGGTTATACCAATGTTGGAAAAAGTACCTTGATGAATGTGTTAAGTAAGAGCGATGTATTTGCAGAAAATAAATTGTTTGCTACATTAGATACCACCACACGTAAAGTTGTTTTTGAGAATACACCATTCTTGTTAAGTGATACAGTTGGTTTCATTCGCAAACTGCCACATCATTTGATTGAAAGTTTTAAAAGCACTTTAGATGAAGTAAGAGAAGCAGACATTTTATTACATGTGGTTGATATTTCTCACGCACAACACGAAGAACAAATTGGAACAGTGAATAAAACTTTACAAGAGTTAAAAGCTTTTGAAAAACCCATTATCACCATCTTCAATAAAATGGATTTATATGAAGAAAAGAATTTTGATCATTGGTTAGAAGATGAAGTGAAGACAGAAATATTAAGAGAGTTAAAAGAGAAATGGGAACATATCACTGAAGGCAATTGTATTTTTATTTCTGCTTTAGAAAAAAGAAATATCGATGCTTTAAGAAATTTTATTCTTACCAAAGTGCGTGAATTGTATAAAATAAGATACCCGTACAGAGCAGTTCATTTTTAATGAGCCATAAAAAAAAATATAATTGGTACAAAATAACCGACAATATTGATTTGCTCAATTGGCAAATCAACAAGATGTGTGTGGTTGAAGTAAACGATAAAAAGATTGTTTTAGCTTTATTTGATCATCAATTATTTGCCTGCACGCATAAATGCCCCCATGCCGGAGGAACCATGTCGGATGGTTTTGTTGATGCAACGGGTAATATTGTTTGTCCGCTCCATCGGTATAAATTCAAATTCGAGAATGGCAGAAATGTATCGGGAGAGGGTTATTTTTTAAAAACTTACCCCATAGAACATAGGCCGGATGGCATTTATGTTGGTTTTGAAGAAAAAGGTTTTTTGAATTGGCTGTAAAAATTTTTTGTCAAAAACTTTATTCCCCTATTTTTGCAGCCCTTAACGGATTCCTCAATAGCTCAGTTGGTTAGAGCATCTGACTGTTAATCAGAGGGTCTCAGGTTCAAGTCCTGATTGAGGAGCCATAGTAGACAGGAGGTCATTTTCGACCTCCTTTTTATTTTTAGACCCTTCTAACTCTTTGATTATCATAAGTAAAATTGATACAGGTTGTGAAAAGGGGGTTGTTGCAACTCGTCCATTTTCCAAAGTCATTTTTTCTGAGAAAATACAACTTAATACCTTTTTCTTGGTTCTACCATCAGCATTACGGAAGAATGGTACTAGGTTCTCCAACATTGGTACCTGTTTGGTAATGTAGTTCTTATAGGTACTTCCAACCTTCAATACATTACTAAGGTTTGACTCGGATATTACAATGTCTCTTTCAATACCTGCTTTGAGGTCGTTATAGTCCTGTGGTGTAATGTCGTTATCTAAAAATCTCTCTTGAAGAGTGGATTTGCGTGACTTAAATTTCGCTACTTCCTTCTGCAGCTTTTCTATTTCAACCTTACGTTGAAAGTCCTCACGATCAAATATCTTTTCAAGTATTTTACGGTAGAGGTTAAGTGACTGTGCAGAAAACTGAATGGTTTCTAATACACTTTCAACACTTTTATGAACAGTTGAAATTCTATGTCGTTGTTTACAAAGGCTAGTAGGACAGATGTAGTAATGATGAATTTTTTTATTGGCACTCTGAGCACCGTATGCAGTTAAGGGTTTATTATGAACAGGGCATACCAAAAATCCTTTCAATGGGTATAGGTCAGACTTATCATCATGGAACTTCATTTTACTTTTACGTCCATTAAGGACTTCGTTTGCTCTGTAATAAATTTCTTGACTAATTAATGGTGCATGAAGTCCTTGACTTAATTGTGATGGTTCTTTCTTCCATTCCTTCACGTAGATTTTCCCCATGTATGCGGGGTTGCGAATCAAGTCGAGAAAGGTTTGTTTGTGCATCTTCATCCCTTGCTGATTAATCCATCGTCTAATTTCATCGGCAGCAAAACCTCCACTAGCCATTTTCTCAAAGGCTTCAATTATTATTGGTGCGTCTTTATTTGGTTTCAATGTTGATTTGTCGCCATCACGGTAATTAGAATAACCTCTTGGTGCGGAACCTGTCCAACAACCTTCTACTTGAGCACGTCTCATTCCTTCGGTTGTGCGAATAGAGTTCTTATCATTTTCAATCTCAGGTAATGTTAGGTATAAGGAAAGTAGAACCTTATTATCGGGATTGCTGAAATCAATATGCTGCTCAACGGTACCAACACCAACTCCTAATTTCTCCAATTCCTTAATGGTAGTTAAAGCATCATACTGATTTCTTGAAAAGCGATCCCATCTTAGACACAGCACTTGGTCTACTGACTTCTTGTGCTTTTTAATGTAAGCCATTAGCTTTTTCCATTCAGGTCTATCAAAAGTTTTACCTGAATAGTCTTCGGTATAGGTATCAATGATATTGTATCCACGTAGGTTACAGTAGTCGTTTAATACCTTCTCCTGGTGTTGTAAACTAAACCCACGATCTGCTTGATCATCGGTGCTTACTCTCTTGTATAATATTACGTTCATAGTTTGTAGTATTTTGCGAGAGCTAATTTTTGTAGCACTCGTATTCAATTTGAGCGAGAGACTTTAATAAGTCCTCTACTAACTTTAAGTCATGACCAGTGACTCGTTCATTTTTTCTTGGGTCTTGATTGTTGCTGAAATTACTTTCCATAGATTTTTAATTTAAGCGTGGCTGGTCGATGCTAAAATACTCGACCATTCAACCAGCACACG
>CAIRTF010000002.1 GCA_903881425.1 uncultured Chitinophagaceae bacterium
CCAAAACCCGGATTCACACTCATCAATAAAATCACATCAATATCTTCTAAAATATTTTCCAATAATTCAACAGGTGTATGCGGATTAAGTGCTACACCGGCTTTCATTCCTAAGCTTTTTATTTGTTGAATGTTGCGATGTAAATGCACGCAAGCCTCGTAGTGAACAGTTAAAATATCTGCACCTGCTTTTTTAAAATCTTCTGTATATTTCTCGGGCTCTACAATCATCAAATGAACATCCAATGGCTTTTTAGTAGCTTTTTTTATGTGCTCAACAATGGGCAAACCAAAGCTAATATTGGGAACAAACCTTCCATCCATAATATCTAAATGAAACCAATCGGCTCTGCTGTTGTTGAGCATGGTGCATTCCTCTTCCAGATGCAAAAAATCAGCAGACAATAAGGATGGTGCGATGAGTGCCATTTGCGTTATGATTAATGATGATGCGTAAAATTAATTGAAATATCTTGAACTCTTTATTTTAAACGTTCAATTGCTTCATTTGCTTCTTTTAAAGTTTTATCTAATGCAAAAGCATTTTTATAACTATTGATAGCATTGATTTTATCATTCAATGCTTCATAACATTTGCCCTGCCAGTAATAAGCATCCGCATAAATATTATTTACCTGTAATGCTGTTTCAAAAACTTTCAATGCATCAGAATATTTTTTATCATCAAATAAAATAAATCCTTTCTCCATATAAGCTACCATATATGTATAATCGTTCTTGATACATTCTTCAAAAAATTGTTGTGCTGCATTTTTATTCCCTGTTCTTGCATGATACACACCCTGAATAAAATTTGTATGAGCCGCATATTCTCTGCCCATTTTTAATGCATCTACCTGCTTACATAATATTAATGCATTGACATTTTTTGTTTCTGCGAAAATATTGGCGAGCGATAATAATGCATCAGGAGAAGGGTATACGCCAATGGCTTTAGTATAGCAACTGATGGCTGCATTGGTGTCTTTTGCATTCTCGTTTAATTTGGCCTTTCGATACCATAAACCATAGTTCAAAGAATCTTTTTTGATGAGCGAATCCATTTGCACCAATGCTTCCTTGTAATGATTTAAACTATCTAAAGCATCTACCAATAGTAAACGTAATCCAACACTGTCGGGCTTTTGTTTCACTCTGTCCATTAAATTCAATACATTCTGCGGCAACTCTTTTGTTGTATTAATTTTGCTTGCTTTTTTATCTGCATCTCTGCAAGCGATTATTGAAAAGGTAATAATCAGAAATAAAAAATGAATTCTTCTCATGCTGCAAAAATACTTAGTGAATTGACTTTTCCCTGACAATTATCATATCTTAACTTTTAACTTTGACGTTTATTTGACAATTATGAAAAAATTACTATCTGTTTTTATCGTTGCAATAATCTTGTCTCTTTTGTTTTCTTTTTCAAAAAGAAATTATACTGCTCAGCAAAAAAATGCCGACACCATTCAATATGCAGATGAAAAACATTTCAAGAATGTGATTCAATTAACCAATGGCGGCGATAATGCAGAAGCTTACTGGAGTTATGATGGTAAGTATGTAATCTTTCAAAGAAGAAATCCGAATGAAGGTTTGGATTGCGATCAATTGTTTATAGGTAAAGTACCTTTATCACCCAATGAAAAATTCACTTACAAAAAAATATCTCATGGTGGCAGAGTTACCTGCGGATATTTTTTACCTGATGGTAAACATATCATTTATGCATCTACTATTTTAAACGGAAAAGATTGTCCGCCTGTTCCTGACAGAAGTAAATACGGCAATAAATATATTTGGCCTATTTATGAAAGCTATGATATTTTTTTAGCAGATACAAGTGGCAAGATCATTAAACAATTAACAACCACAAAGGGCTACGATGCAGAAGGGACGCTGTCTCCGGACGGTTCTAAGATGATCTTCACTTCTATGCGTGATGGTGATTTGGATTTATATGTGATGAATATGAAAACCTATCAGGTAAAAAGAATTACACATGAATTGGGTTATGATGGAGGTGCATGGTTTAGTCCGGATGGAAAGAAAATTGTTTGGCGTGCCAGCAGACCAAAAACAAAAGAAGAGATTGATGAATACAAAACATTGCTGAAAGATAATTTAGTAGCACCCACACATATGGAGGTGTTTGTTGCTAATGCAGATGGAAGTGATGCACATCAAATTACTTTTTTAGAGCAAGCCAATTGGGCACCTAATTTTACACCCGATGGCAAGCATATAATTTTTTGCAGCAATCACGAATACAAATATGGATTTCCTTTCAATATGTATTTAACAGATATTAATGGAAAAGGATTGGAAAAGATTAGCAGAGATAAAGGCTTCGATGCATTTCCGATGTTTAGTCCTGATGGAAAAAGATTCATGTTCTCCAGTAACCGCAATAACGGAGGTGGACATGATACCAATTTATTTGTGGCTGATTGGGTGGAGTAGATAAGTATAAAAATTAAGGCGAATCAATTTTTTTAAAATGCCTCACCTTAATTTTTTTTATTCAGCAGTGGTAGGGTCAATCAAAGTAACAACTTCGCTTACAGCGTTTGCAGGGAAGCCGCCTTGTTTGGCATGTTCACGAACCATTTCTTCATTGGGTGCAATATAAACGCAATAAATTTTATCACCGGTTACATAGCTTTGTAACCATTGAATTCTGGGTCCCATATTACTTAATACACCACAAGAAGTTTGCGAAATACTTTTTAATTGTTCTGCAGTTAATTTACCTGCACCGGGAATTTCTCTTTCAATTACATACTTAGGCATAACATTGGTTTTTGATGATTGAAGAAATAAGTTTTGAAGATTGGGAATTGGTAACATATCAAATATACCTTATTCATTAATACTATAAAATTTTTATTTAAAGTCAATGATTCGATCTTGAACTCGCGAAATATCATTTTTTTGAATTGTATTTAAGTGAAATAATCAACGATAGGTGAAACCGAATTTAGAGGTATTTGCTTCGTATCTTCTTTTGGCCTTGTTCGGATCAAGTGCATTAATTAATGCACTTGATCCG
>CAIRTF010000003.1 GCA_903881425.1 uncultured Chitinophagaceae bacterium
ATGCGATCTGGTGTGTAGAGACTTTTGGGGTAGATGGATGGAGAATTGATACCTATAAATATGTTGATCTGGAATTCATGAACAAATGTAATAAAGCACTAACAGATGAATATCCTAAAATGACGATGGTAGGAGAGAATTGGAATGAAGCGGTTGTGAACCAAGCATACTTCGCAAAAAATAATTTGAATGTTGCTTTTAAGAGTAATCTTACCGGTGCAATTGATTTTGAATTATTGTTTCGTGGTATTCAACCTGCATTAACAAAAGAAAATGGAGTGAATGAATTATATCAAACATTGAGTCAGGATTTTTTATATGAGAATCCCATGAACAATATGATCTTTTTGGACAATCACGATATGACTCGATTTTTTTCTCAAGTGGATAGTAATGTTGCCAAACAAAAAATGGGCTTGGGTTTTTTATTGACGACACGCGGAATTCCGCAAATATATTACGGCACTGAGGTATTAATGAGTGGTAAAAGTCACCCATATGATGGTAATGTTCGATTAGATTTTCCCGGTGGTTGGAATGGTGATAAAAAGAATGCATTTACACAAGAAGGGCTAACAAATGACGAAAAAAACATACAGAATTATGTAAAACAATTGGCTAATTTTCGCAAGCAATCCACTGCGCTTAAAACCGGTAAGATGATGCATTATGTGCCAAGTGGCGGATTATATGTATATTTCCGGTATAATAACAGTCAAACCATCATGTGTTTGATGAACACAAGCGATAAAGAAAAGGCAATTGATTTTTCAAAATATACTGAAAGAACAACCAATTTTTCTAAAGCAATGGATGTTTTGAATGGAAAAATTTATGAAAATAAATTTTCTATTCCTTCAAAAACCATGTGGGTATTAGAATTAAAAAAGTAAATTTTAAACAAAACAATATGAACACAGGAGTAGTAAAATTTTTTAATGACGCTAAAGGTTTTGGTTTTATTAAAGACAACGGAACAGGCAAAGAATACTTTGTACATGTATCAGGTGTAATCGATCAGATCAAAGAAGGCGATGCAGTAACTTTTGAAGTAGGCGAAGGCAAAAAAGGACCTATCGCTGTTGATGTTAAAATAGCTCGCTAAAATATAATTTATTTTAAGCCTTGAAGGAATATTGAATTGTAAATCGCAATTCAGTATTCCTTCATTTTTATATTAAACAACCTCTCCATTCTATTCACTTCTTTTTTTGGGGTCATCAACCTTTCATCCATCTCTTTCCTTTTCTTTTTTTTGAGATCGCTATTTTCGAAAAAATCTTGCATACATTTATTACACCAAAACTTTTCTTTTATGAAGCAATTACTTTTTTATTCTCTTGTTTTGTTAGGCTCATTTAATTTATGTAAAGCACAACAACGTCAGGGCGGTGGTGGTGGTAATCGTCCTGATGGGCAAACTACTGCACCCACTGCGCAAACGACTGCTGCTCCTGCAACTGCACCCACTCGAATTAATTTAAAAAATGATCCTGAAGTAGTAGTTCATAACGAAGTAACTATTAAAGGAGAAAAAGTTGCATACACAGCAACTGCAGGCACAGCGCCTGTTTTGGATGCAGACAATCAACCTATCGCAAATGTTTTTTTTACTTATTATGAAAGAACTGATGTAAAAGATAAAACCATGCGACCATTGGTTATTTCTTTCAATGGTGGCCCGGGTACACCATCTTGCTGGATGGAAATTGGTTATACAGGTCCGCGTATTTTAAATGTTGATGATGAAGGATATCCTGTTCAACCTTACGGAATGAAAGATAATCCTAATTCTATTTTAGATGTAGCTGATATTGTGTATATCGATCCGGTAAACACAGGTTTCTCTCGTCCGTTAATTAAAGAGGGTGTTCCGCAAAAATTTTTCGGTACGAATGTCGATATAAAATATCTCGCTGTATGGCTTAATTCTTTTGTAAGTAAATATAAACGTTGGGCATCGCCAAAATTTTTGATTGGCGAAAGCTATGGCACAACAAGGGTTTCAGGCCTTGCTTTAGAATTACAAGATGCACAATGGATGTATATCAATGGTGTGGTGTTGGTATCTCCAACAGATTTAGGTATTGAAAGAAGCGGTCCTGTTGGTTCTGCATTAATTGTTCCCTATTATGCAGCTACTGCATGGTATCATAAAGTATTAAATAAAGATTATCAGAAAAAAGATGTGGCAGATTATTTACCTGAAGTAGAAAAATTTACGATCGATGAATTAATTCCTGCCATAACAAAAGGCGGAAGTTTAAGTGAAGAAAAAAGAAAAGAAATTGCTGCAAAATATTCTCGTTATACCGGCTTATCCGAAAAAGTAATATTGGAACATAATTTTGAAATTCCTACCAATTTTTTCTGGAAAGAGTTATTGCGTGATAAGGGTTATACTGTCGGAAGATTGGATTCAAGATATTTAGGAATTGACAGACAAGATGCAGGCGAACGTCCTGATTATAATGCAGAGCTTACTTCATGGGAACATTCTTTTATGCCTGCCATGAATATTTATTTACGTGATGAATTGGGTTATAAAACTGATTTGAGTTATTTTTTATTCGGTCCGGTGAATCCATGGGATAGAACGAATGACAGAACAGGATTGAATTTGGGCAAAGCCATGTCAGAAAATCCGTACATGCATTTGTTGGTGCAATCCGGTTATTTTGATGGCGCTTGCGATTATTTTAATGCGAAATATAATATGTGGCAAATTGATCCGAGCGGAAAATTAAAAGACAGAATGAGTTGGGAAGGATATAAAAGCGGACACATGATGTATTTGCGTAAAGAAGATTTGGCAAAAGCAAATGATAACTTAAGAAAGTTTTTTGCAAAATCAGTTGCTAAACCCGGAACACCTGCAAAGTATAAATAAGAAACTTTTTAATTGACTGAATAGGTTCAACAATATTGTTGAACCTATTTTATTTTAAGTATATTTAAATTACCAACTTCATTTAAATATATTTAACAATGGCTAAGAGTGCGGCAAAAAATCAACAGTCAATAAAAAAATATGAAGAAATTCATTTTGTTGATACAGCACAAGCTGTTTGGAATTATTCTTTGTTAACGGATGATGATGTAAGCAATTTTCAAAACGGTACACATTATAGTTTGTATAAAGTGTTGGGTAATAAACAAATTAATGTATTAGAAACCTGGGGAACTTATTTTGCGGTATGGGCACCAAATGCAACACTGGTAACAGTTACAGGTTATTTTAACGATTGGGACAAAGAATCTCACCCATTAAAAGTTCGGTTAGATAACTCAGGCATTTGGGAAGGATTTATTCCAAATATTCATACAGGCGAAGCATATAAATATCATATACATGGTTATCGCGGAATGAAATTAGATAAAGGTGATCCTTATGCACATTTTTGGGAGAAACGTCCATTTACAGCATCTATCACATGGCAAACAAATTATGAATGGAATGATGCTGAATGGATGAAAAAAAGAAAAAAACATAACTCTTTATCATCACCTTATTCTGTCTATGAGGTTCATTTAGCAAGTTGGATGCGTCCAAACAAACATGATGAAGAAACATATAATTCTTATCAGCAAATAACGGAGCGTTTAGTTCCTTATGTGAAGGAAATGGGTTTTACACATGTAGAGTTTATGCCGGTAATGGAACATCCTTTTGATGGAAGTTGGGGTTATCAAGGCACTGGTTTTTTTGCACCAACATCACGCTTTGGTAATCCGCAAGAGTTTGCAGCAATGGTAGATGCATTTCATCGGGCAGGTATTGGTGTAATATTAGATTGGGTGCCTTCACATTTTCCTTACGATGCACATGGATTATTTATGTTTGATGGTACGCATACTTACGAATATGCTGATATGCGAAAAGGTTATCATCCCGATTGGAATTCTTATATCTTTAATTATAAACGCGGTGAAGTAAAAAGTTTTTTGATCAGCAGTGCAAGATTTTGGTTCGAGCAATTTCATGTGGATGGTATTCGTGTGGATGCAGTGAGTTCTATGTTGCGATTAGATTATAGCAGAAATGAAGGTCAGTGGGAACCCAATGAATTTGGGGGTAATGGAAATATTGAAGCCATTGCATTTATAAAAGATCTCAATGAAACATTGTATCGCGATTTTCCGGATATTCAAACCATTGCCGAAGAAGCAAGTGATTGGCCTGGTATTAGTCGCCCTACATTCGAGGATGGGCTTGGCTTTGGTATGAAATGGATGATGGGTTGGATGCATGATACATTGGATTATTTTAAACTCGATCCTATTTTCCGCGGTGCGCATCAGGATAAGTTCACTTTCAGCATGATGTATTTTTATGATGAGAATTTTATGTTACCATTATCTCATGATGAAGTAGTGCATGGAAAATCTCCGATGTTATATAAAATGCCCGGCGATGAATGGCAGAAGTTTGCCAACTTAAGAATTTTATATACGTATATGTTTACGCATCCAGGTGCAAAATTATTATTTATGGGAGATGAGTTTGGCGCAACAAGTGAATGGAATTATAAAAGTGAATTGCAATGGGATTTATTATCGCATGTGAGTCATGGTGGAATGAAATTTTGTGTGCAAAAATTAAATGAACTATACAGAAGTGAACCTGCATTATATGAAAAGCAATTTGAGCCCGGCGGATTTGAATGGGTTGATCTAAATCACAGAAGTGAAAGTGTGATGGTATACAAACGCAAAGGCAAAAAAGAAAAAGATGATATCATCGTAATATTAAATGTTACACCTATAGTGCGTAATAATTGGGAAGTACATGTGCATGGCAAGAGTGAATGGGAAGAAATATTTAATAGTGATAGTAAAGAATTTTGGGGAACAGGAGATGTATTTAATCCTGCAATTTTTGCAGAGAAAGTAAATGCAGAGGATAAAAAAGATAAATGGTATAAATTAAAAATTCATTTGCCTGCATTGGGTGCTGTGGTTTTGAAATGATAGCATCCTTTTGTAACCCTCATCCAGCCTTAGTTTGTGCACAGTTTATGCACTTTCTTAAGCCCTTAACAATTTGCTAATAAACAGATAACGGTATTTTATTGTCTTATATAGTAATTGCACACAATTCGTTATTGGTCAATGCTGCGGGGCAGTTGATGCAACAGCATGCTTTCGATCATTTGTCGGATGATAAATTATCGAGAATGAATAATTGTATGCGACAATTATTACAAGATCAAATTTCAATTAAAGAAAGAAAGGAAAGAGAAGAAGAGTTATTAAATTTTTGTTTGGAAGCTGATTTGTATGATGAATCAGTAACCATGCAATCATTGCACAAATGGCAAACTGCTATCAGTTATTATGGTTTAAGTGCAGAGCCTGTTGTGTTGATGAGAGAAGAACTGTAATTTTTTTTAAGAATTTACGGGAAGCATTATTCTAAAAGTAGTGCCTTTGCCAACGTCACTCTGTTCCACAAATATTTGCCCTTTGTGGTAATCTTCAACGATTCGTTTTGTCAGAGTTAGCCCTAATCCCCATCCGCGTTTTTTAGTAGTAAAACCTGGTTTAAACACTTTGTTCAAATTTATTTTAGTAATGCCTTTGCCGGTATCGCTTACGTCAATTATAATATTATTTTCTTGATATAAAATATTCACTTCAATTGTTCCTTTACCCTCCATCGCATCTAATGCATTCTTTAATAAATTTTCTATTACCCAATCAAATAAAGGTGGAGAAACTTTTGCCGGAATATTTTCTTTATTGGTATTTAACACAAATTCAACTTTACCGCCTGCTCTTCTTTTAATATAATCCATCATATACTGCACCAATTCAAGGATATTTTTTTCTTCTAAATGCGGTTGACTTCCAATCTTTCCAAAACGATCGGTAATCAGCAATAATCTGTTTACATCCTTTTCAATTTCAGGAACAATTTTTTCATTGCCATTGATCTCTCTCAACATTTCAATCCATCCCTGCAAACTGGTAACAGGCGTTCCCAATTGATGCGCTGTTTCCTTTGCCATGCCAGCCCACACTTGGTTCTGTGTGCTTATGTAATTTGTTCTTTGCGCAGTAAACAATACAATAATGAATAAAGCAACTAATATTAATTGAACGATGGGATAATATTTTACTTCCTGTTGTAGTTTACTTTCGCCATAATAATATTTATTAGCGATGTATGGATTATTACTGATGATTACAATAATGGGTTGATTCTGTTGTTTGAATGCTGCTAATTTTTTTGTAAGATAATTTTTGTCTGATTTAACTAAGTTGCTGTCTAAGTTTTTATAATTACCGCTTATTTTATCATGCTCATCAGTTTCAATAATGGGAATATCATTATTCTCAACTGAGACTTTTGCCGCTAAATTAAAATTGATATTATTATTGGTATCTAATAAAATTTTTTGCGATTCGATCCATGTTTCAACTTTATGTCTTTCATCAGCTGCGATTTTTTTTGATAAATAGTTTGAATAATAAATTGTTCCGCTTACAATGCAGATGGCGGCAATAAACAAAGTTGTTCTCCAATTAAACCATTGCTGAATCATTGAACTAAAATAAGATTTATTAAAAGATGAGAATTGATAAAAATAAAAAAGGCAGTTAAAAATAACTGCCTTTAAAAATCATATTAATATTTTATAAACCTAAGAAACCGCCTTTTCTCAAACTCTTGGTTCCTTCGCCAATCTTAAATCCGTTATGGTATATTTCAATTTTATAATTGCCACCTTGAAATTTATCTCCCGGTTTCCAGTTGAAGCTTACGGGCATTGGTTTTCCTTGTTCGTAATTAACTTCAACTCTGTTAGTATAAGGTTTATCGCTGCCATCTCTTTGTTTAAAGGTTCCTTCTGTACCGGATGCGCTTCCATCAGGATTGTACACGCATACATACAAAGATTTTTTTCCGCTGGCGGTTATTCTGTTCTCATCCAATGTGCAAGAGATTACAAATAAATCTGCACGTTTAGCCGAAGAAGTTTCAGATTCTTTACCATTACCTTTTACATGCATGGCAGAAACATTAATGTTCGATGCATGCAATGTAGACGCAATGTCTTCAATATGTGCTTTATCTGCTTGCGTTTTAGACAAATTGTTTTGTAATTCGCCTTTTTCATTGGTCAATTGATTTTTATCTGTTGTCAATTGCTGATTGGCAGCAGTGAGTTGTTGATTTTCTCCTTTTAATTTATTGATCTCTTCAACATAGCCATCTATCTTACCATTCAATTCACCAATCATTTGTTTTGCTTGTGTTAATTCAGCATCCGTTGCATTTTTCTTTTTCAAGATGCTGCTGATGTTTGATTTTAATTTTAATAACTCGCTGTTCTTTTCTGCCAAAGCACCTTGCAATTGTACATTATTGCCGGTTAAAGAATCTAATCTGTCGGCTTGTTTATCAAACTCAGCTTTTATAGAATCTCTGGCTGTTGTCACCGTAACATATTGAGTATCTTTTTGTGTAATAACTTCTTTTGTTTGTTTGTGATCCCATATAATGTATCCCCAGGTAATAACCAAAGCGGCAATCAACAAACCATAAATTAAATTGCGGGTGTCTTTTTTTGGCGCATTTGATGATGTAGTTGTGTAACTCATAATTTTAAATTTAAGATAGTGTAAAGATAAATTTTCAATTTGTGATTCTGAGAAAATTAAATTCAGGCTCTTAATGGATAGTTTAAGGCAAATAAATTATATAGTATTTGCATATGTTTTCAATTTTCAGTAAATTTACCATGTTCAATATTTTTTATGTTAACAGATCTTCTGATATTAGACATTGAAACTGTTCCGCAATCAGAATCTTTCAATGATCTGAAGCCTGATTGGCAAAGTCTTTGGATAGACAAGGTTTCCAAAACTGTGCCAGAAAATGTTACGGCTGAAGAAAGTTATCAGCGTAAAGCCGGCATATTGGCTGAGTTTGGTAAGATCATCTGCATCTCCACCGCATTTTTTTATGAGGATGATAACAAACAAATGGCTTTGCGGATTAAAAGTATTTATGGTGATGATGAAGTAGAATTACTAAAAAAATTTATTGATCTATGCAATAAAGTGTATCAATACAATAAGCACTTTCAATTTGGCGGACATAATATCAAAGAGTTTGATATTCCATATATCTGCAGAAGAATGCTTATCAATAACTTGCCTTTGCCGGAATATTTACAATTGCATGATAAGAAACCATGGGAAACAAAAATGTTCGACACATTGAATTGGTGGAAATTTGGTGATAATAAAAATTATGTATCACTTCATTTATTGGCATCTGTATTAAATATCCCCACTTCCAAAACAGATATGGATGGCAGTATGGTGCAATTAGTGTATTACAAAGACCAGGATCTGCCAAGAATTGTAGAGTATTGTCAGCGCGATGTAATTGTAACTGCCAATGTTATATTACGTTTTCAAAATATTCCTTTATTGAGTGATGATAAAATAATATTTGTATCCTGACAATAGTTCATCGTTCCAATTCGTTTTCCACAGCGAGTTTCATTCTTAGCATACTTCAATTGCCACCATTATATTTGCAGCCATGAGTGCAGAAAAAATTTTATCTGATTGGAAGAAGGGAAACTTTAAGCCTGTTTATTGGTTAGAAGGTGAGGAGTCTTATTTCATTGATCAGATAGTTGATTTTGCAGAACACCATATTTTAAAAGAAAGCGAAGCCGGATTTAATCTCACCATTTTTTACGGAAAAGATGCCGATTGGGCAGCAGTGATTAATGCTTGCAGAAGATATCCCATGTTTGCAGAGCGACAAGTTGTTTTATTGAAAGAAGCGCAACAAATGCGTGATATTGATAAGTTAGAAAGTTATTTAGAGAATCCATTGAATTCTACTGTTTTTGTAGTGAGTTACAAAGAAAAGAAAGTAGATGGCAGAAGTAAGCTCGCTAAAATTTTAAAACAAAAAGCAGAATTATTTTCTACCAAAAAAATGTATGATAGTCAGTTGCCTGAATGGACGAACAATATGGTGCAACAACATGGATTAACGATTGATCAAAAAGCATTGTATTTATTGGTAGACCATGTGGGAAATGATTTAAGCAGAATTCAAAACGAGATTGAAAAACTCGCCATGAATTTAGGTGCGAGAAAAAATATTACTGAAGATGATATTGAAAATTATATTGGTGTAAGTAAAGAATTTAATGTGTTTGAAATGCAGGATGCTATTGCTAAGAAAGATTTTTCGAAGGCTATTCGAATCATTCAATACTTTTCAGCCAACCCTAAAGCTGCACCCATTCAAATGATATTACCTGCCTTGTATAATTTTTTCAGTAAAGTATTTATGGTGTTTGGTGCCGGAACAAATGATGAAAAACAATTGGCAAGTTCATTAGGTATCAATCCGTATTTTATAAAAGATTACATGGCTGCTGCAAAAAATTATACTTATCAAGGCACAGAAAAAATATTATTGTTATTGCACGAATACAATTTACGTAGTGTAGGTGTGCATGACAGCGGAACGGATGATGCAGAATTGATGAAAGAAATGGTGGTGAAGATGATGTATTGATTTTTTGAACTTTAGATTACATCATCGAAAATAATTGCATTAATATCATCAATCCCGCAATAGATATTACGATAATATTGATGGCTTTAGAAGATTCGGATTTAGCTTTTAAGCATTTAGCGGCTAATACAATTGAAATTATACAAAAGAGAATAATTATCAATGCAAAATTCATAAAGCTTCGCATAAAACTTGGCAGATAGGAGTTGAACTTATCTTGATTTTCGTATAGTGTAGATGTTGTATTTTTTTGTGAAATATATATCCAAAGTCCCCATAATCCAAGTGGAATAAGTACAAATAATTTACTTAGTAAAGAATATATTTTAATCCTGTTAGTTGAAGGATTTGGCATAGATTAAATTATTGAAATTGTAAAATACTTAATTAATTCAATATCTCTCTTGATTGATCTCTGTCTTTTGCCAATTGTATTTTCAATTCATCCAATCCATTAAATTTTACTTCGCCTCTTAAATAATGTTTCAAATAAACGCGGAGTGTTTCTCCGTAAATATCTTCGTCAAAATCAAAAATATTTACTTCAATCATTCTTTTCTTTCCATCCACTGTTGGGCGAACACCAATGTTCATCATCCCTTTGAGTGAATGGTGAATAGTGAATGGTGAAAAATTGGAAGGATTACTTTTATCATTGACTATTGACACTTCCACCACATACACACCATTTCCCGGAATTAATTTCTCTTCACTGTCAATATGCAAATTCGCAGTCGGGTAGCCAATGGTTCTTCCCAATTTATTTCCTTCAATCACCAATCCTTCAAAAAAATAATCATAACCCAAACATTCATTTGCTCTGGCAATATGATGTTCGTACAATGCTTCGCGAATATTAGTAGAACTGATGGTGACAGCATTCAATATATGTTCGGGAATTTCTTTCACAATAAAGTTTAATTCTTTTCCGAATTGTTGCAATAATTGAAAGTTGCCTTCACGCCCTTTTCCAAAATGATGATCGTATCCTATGATAATAGTGTGCGGATGAAAATATTTCCACAAAAAATCTTTGATGAATTGTTCTGCTGTTAAATTAGAAAAACGATGGTCGAATGGTACTACCACCAAATGATCAATGCCTGCTTTATCCAATAATTCAATTTTCTCATCCAATGTGTTCAATAATTTAATATCCCCGGGAATAGATGAAACAATCTTTCTCGGATGCGGATGAAAAGTAATGATTACTGTTTCGCCATCAATGCTGGCTGCTTCTTCTTTTAATTGCGCAATAATTTGCTGATGCCCCAAATGCACGCCATCAAAGGTTCCTGTTGTGATTACAGCATGATGAAATGCAGGCAAATTCTCTAATGAGTAATGAACTTTCATAAACGCTGCAAATTTAGGTGAAAGCCAATAGCGAAATGAAAAAGCTTGGTTACATTTGTAAATATTATTTGATTCATCTGAAATCGTAAATCAATCATGTCCTTATATTCTCAGCGTGGCGTTTCGGCTCAAAAAGAAGAAGTACATCAGGCAATAAAAAATTTAGATCAGGGTTTGTATGCACATGCTTTTTGTAAAATGTATCCCGATTTTTTATGTGGCGATGATAATTATGTAAACATTTCTCATGCAGATGGTGCCGGTACAAAAAGTATTTTAGCTTATTTATATTGGAAAGAAACAGGCGATGCATCCGTTTGGAAAGGTATTGCACAAGATGCCGTGGCAATGAATTTAGATGATTTGTTATGCGCAGGTGTGTACACAGATATTTTATTTTCATCAACAATTGATAGAAACAAAAAATTAATTCCTGCAGAAGCATTAGAGCAAGTAATTAATGGAACACAGGAACTATTCGATGAGTTGAAAAAATATGGTGTAAATATTCATTACCTCGGCGGAGAAACGGCAGATGTGGGTGATGTGGTTAGAACCATTGCAGTCAATGGAACGATGACAGCAAGATGGCGAAAAGATAAACTCATCACCAATCAACATATTCAAGCAGGTGATTTGATAGTTGGTTTTGCTTCATCGGGCAAATGCAGTTATGAATCGACCTACAACAGCGGATTGGGAAGTAACGGGTTGACCAGTGCAAGACATGATGTGTTGAGTAAATATTATGCGGAAAAATATCCCGAAACTTTTGAAGCAAGTTTAGATAAAGATGTGGTGTACATCGGAAATAATAAAGTAGAAGATGAAATAGAAGTTTCGAGTTTCAAGTTTCAAGTCGGTAAGTTATTATTAAGCCCCACAAGAACTTATGCGCCATTAATGAAAATCCTGCTGGAAGAGCATTTCAGTGATTTGCATGGTGTGATACATTGCAGTGGTGGCGGACAAACGAAGTGCATGAAATACTTACCGCATAATTTTAAAATTGTAAAAGATAATTTATTTGAAGTGCCACCCATCTTTCAATTAATTCAATTAAACTCAGGTGCTGATGCAAAAGAGATGTATCAAGTGTTTAATATGGGACATCGATTAGAAATTTTTACAAACGAAGTGGCGGCGCATAAAATGATTAATGTGGCTAAGCAATTCAATATTGAAGCGCAAATTGTTGGAAGGGTAGAAGCATCCGATAAAAAAGAGTTGATATTACATGGTGGTTTTGGAACTGTGCAGTACCAATATTAACTCCATCTTCTTATTTGTTTGAATACTTTTTTGCTCCATAATTCGTTACATGTGTAACTTTGTACTATTCAAATTAAGTCAATGTCAGAAACTGTTGTATCGCTTAGTGGCGTAAATATTTATCAAGGTGCTAATCTTGTTTTACAAGATGTGAATTTTACCGTTAATAAAAGTGAGTTTGTTTATCTCGTTGGTAAAACAGGAACCGGGAAAAGTAGTTTATTAAAAACATTATACGGCGAATTGCCTTTGCGAGAAGGCATTGGCGATGTTGTTGGTTTTAATTTGCGTGATATGGATTGGAAGAAAGTTCCATTCTTGAGAAGAAATTTAGGTGTCGTGTTTCAAGATTTTCAATTATTAACAGATAGAAATGTACATGAGAATTTAAGATTTGTGTTGAAAGCAACAGGATGGAAAGATGAAAGATTGATGGAAGAAAAAATAAATGATGTATTGGAGAAAGTGGGATTAAAAAGTAAAGGGTTTAAAATGCCTTTTGAAATGAGTGGAGGGGAACAACAACGTGTTGATATTGCTAGAGCGTTATTAAATTCACCTAAATTGGTTTTAGCTGATGAACCAACCGGAAATTTAGATCCTGAAACAAGTGATGAGATCATGCAATTATTATTTCAAATTGCAAAAGATTATGGAACATCTGTGATCATGGCTACACATGATTTCATCGTTATCAATCGTTATCCATCCAGAATGTTAAAGACAGAAAGAGGCAGAGTTATTGATAGTGCTAATACATTTCATCCTGCGGAATAATTTATTTCTGTAATTTTTTTTTTAATAAAGTGCTATTTAAATAGCGGGCTTATAAATTATTTAACAGACTAGTTTATTTTGAAGGATTTAATAGGAATGAATGGCCCATACTTATGTTGTGCTTCTGAGAAATTATCTGCATAAGGGCCAAAAGGGTAATCAAAAGGTTTTGCTTTTACGGTTGGCCAATCTTTGTTTAAATCCTTTGCTGGTCTGGGTTGTGAGTTAACGAATGCTGCAACATCCCATGCTTGTTCATCAGTTAATTGAGGATTATGATAATTGGTTGGATCAGGCATATTATTTTTTACATAGCCGGCAAAACGGGATAAACGATATAGACCCGCACCAATATTAAAACTGTGGTCACCCCATAAAGGCGGATAAGTGTAACCATATCCTTCAGGATTTAATTGACCTTCACCATTTTTACCATGACATTTTTCGCAAACTTGTTGAAAAACTATTTTTCCTTTTTCCGGATCGGCTGCTCGTTGTAAAAAATTAATATCCACAATGCCCGTGCCTTTCGGTTTTTGATTTTTGGGAATATTTTTACCCAACCATTGTATATAAGCAACAATGGCTCTCATTTCATTGCTCAAGCTATCCAATGATTTTCCATTCAAACTTCTTTCAAAACAATCATTTACTCTTTTTTCAATGCTTTCAATCATGCCACTTCTTTCTCTAAATTTTGGATAAGTTGATGCAACTGCACCATAATTATTCCCCCAAGGTTTGGTGCCTGCTTCTAAATGACAGTTCTGACAGTTCATTCCGTTAGAAATCCTTGCTACTGTACCTTTCGGACCAAGATAGTAAGCTGTATTTTCAATTAGATTTCTTCCGTATAAAATTAATTTGCCTGTACTGTCAATAGATATTTGATATTTTCCTGCACCCGTCCAGCAAGAATTATCAAGTAAAGAAATATTTTTTTCGGGATGTGGGGTTGAATCAAAAATCTTTTGAATGATAATAATGGTAATGATGAAAAACAATAAAATGGGAAACCAATTTGATCTCATGATAAACTTTATGATGAATCAAAGATTACTGATGCCAACTCTGTGATGTAAGTATTCATTTTTTTGCAACTCATTTAACATGAATGCTGCAATATTACCTGCATTGATCTGATATTTATTAGGCGCTGGCGGATAATCTTCCGATACAATATATTTCTCATTCGCATCTGCATTTAAAATATCTGGTGCGCAAACAAAAGTCCAATCAAGGGTCGAGTTTTTCAAAAATTCATAAGCTTGCAAATGTTCTTTGCCAACGGGTAAATATTGTTCCGGGTAAGTGGGAGAGTCGATCAATAAACTATTTTCATCTGCATTTAATATTCCCAATCCGCCTAGAGCAATAATTCTTTTCACTTTTGCTTTTTGCATTTGCTCAATAATATTTTTGATGCCTAAACTTCTTGTTTTATCCAATCCGTCAAATGAGCCCCCTAAGACGGAAATCACGGCATCACTGCCTTTTATAACATTGAACACTTCCGTTTTATCAAATACATAACCTTTAATAGCTTGCAATTGATGATGACTATTATTATCTGCATCAATTAAGTTTTCAATATTTCTTCCAAAAGCTTTCACGGTAAAATTATTTGCCAATGCAACATTAACAACAAATTTGCCCACTTGTCCGGTAGCACCGAAAACAGTAATAATCATATAATGATTTTGCTAAAGTTAGCAAAAATCAATTTGCAGATGCAAGTTGTTCTGCAATTTCTTCCATATAAATGCTGCTATGACTTTCATCAAAAATGCATTCTCCGTTTTTGATAAGTAGTATTTGAGGAGATTCGTGCGGTACTTTAAATGTTTCGGCAATTTGATTGGAAATATTTCTATGTGAGATCAAATCTAAATAATAGAAATCTGTTTTATCTGGAGTTTCATTTTTATCCAAACGATTTTTTACAACACTGCTGATGCTGCATCTGGTACTATGCTTAAAAATGATCTGTGGTTGTTCGAATGATTTATCAATGATGCTATCAATTTGTTCAATCGATTCAAGAGAAAGCCAATTCATTATCAAAAGAAAATTAAGGTCTGAAATAATGTGGATTAGTAGTTGGGCAACCACCTCTGCGATAAGGTGAGCAAGACGAAAATATCGTCGCAACCGTTGCGCAACAAATGAGTATCAAAATGATTTTTTTCATAGATATTTATGGTTAGTAAATAATATGTTGGATAATTTATTTCTCAAAGATAATATTAGAACGGAAATTGCTGCCTTAATATTTGCTGAATTGTGAATAATTTAAATATTATGTTTAAATTATAATTATAAAACAATTACCACAAGCCTATTAAATTATGAAAGTACATTTTATATCGATTGGAGGTAGCGTGATGCATCAATTAGCCATTGCATTAAAGTTGAAAGGATATGAAGTAAG
Source organism: uncultured Chitinophagaceae bacterium (assembly GCA_903881425.1). Lineage (GTDB taxonomy): Bacteria > Bacteroidota > Bacteroidia > Chitinophagales > Chitinophagaceae > CAILAF01. Next base: position 15,396 of record CAIRTF010000003.1, read on the forward strand.
CGGCACTGATGATGAGATATTTGAACCAGCTGAAACCAATTTGAAAAAAAAAGGATTATTCCCGGCTAAAATTGGCTGGCAACCCGAGTTGATCATCAAAGATATTGATGCCATTATTTTAGGAATGCATGCAAAAGCAGATAATCCTGAACTGATAAAAGCAAAGGAGTTGGGCTTGAAGATTTATTCATTTCCTGAATACATTTATCAGGAAAGTAAAAACAAAACAAGGGTAGTGGTGGGCGGAAGTCATGGTAAAACAACTACCACCAGTATGATCATGCATGTTTTGAAGGAATGCCATCAACAATTCGATTACTTAGTAGGTGCAAGATTGGAAGGTTTCGATCAATCAGTCAATATCACTAATGCTCCTGTGATTATTTGTGAAGGAGATGAATATCCCGCCAGTGCGATTGAAAAGAAACCGAAATTTCATTTTCTGTTTCCGCATATTGCAATTTTAACAGGTATTGCATGGGATCATATCAATGTATTCCCAACATTCGATTTTTATTTAGAGCAGTTCATCATTTTTATCAATAAAATTGAAAAGAACGGAATATTAATTTATAACGAAACGGATATGGTGTTAAAAGAATTGGTTGAGAAAAATAAGAGAGCAGATATTCGTTATCAACCTTATCAAATTCCTAAACATTCCATCATAAACGGTCAAACAACAGTTACAATAGATGATGCAACAGGTGTATTGAAAGTTTTCGGTAATCATAACTTATTAAACCTGCATGCTGCTTATTTTGCTTGTAAAGAATTAGGTATTGATGCCAAACAATTTGTTGAATCTATTGCAAACTTCACCGGTGCAGCCAAACGTTTGGAATTAATGGCGCATAACGCTGAAACCAATGTGTATCGTGATTTTGCACATGCGCCAAGTAAAGTAAAAGCAACCATTGATGCAGTGAAGCAACAATATCCCAGCAGAAAATTATTGGCTGTTTTAGAGTTGCACACTTTCAGTAGTTTGAATGAAGAATTTATGAAAGAATATAATGGTGCAATGGATAAAGCAGATGAGGCTGTTGTATTTTACAGTAATCATGCATTGGAACTGAAACGAATGCCTGCATTACCAAAAGAAAAGGTGATAGCCGGATTTAATAAAAAGAATTTATTGGTGATGAACGATAAAAATGAATTACGGCAATGGATGCAACATCAATCATATTCCAATGCCAATTTATTATTGATGAGTAGCGGTAATTATGACGGCTTAGATATGATTGACTTTGCAAAGCACATTACAAAAAGCTGAAGAAAGATTTGAACATAACAATATATAATTGTGTTACTTTCGCCGATAATATAAACATTGCTCTTCGCATGAAATTACAACTAACCCGTTCGATTGCTTTTATAGATTTAGAAACAACCGGCATTAATATTAGTACAGATAAGATAGTTGAGATTGCTATTGTAAAAGTTTCTCCTGATGGAACTAAGCAAGTTAAACGAAAACTAATCAATCCTCAAATGCCTATTCCTGCTGCGGCAACTGAAATACATGGCATTAATGATGCAATGGTAAAAGATGCACCCACTTTCAAACAAGCTGCTAACGAGATTAAACAATTTATTGATAATTGCGATTTGGGTGGATACAACAGTAATCGTTTTGACATCCCATTATTAATAGAAGAATTTCTGAGAGCAGGGATGGAATTTTCTATCGAAGGAAAAAAATTCGTTGATGTGCAGAAAGTTTTTCATTTAATGGAACAAAGAACTTTAACTGCTGCATATAAATTTTATTGCAATAAACAATTAGATGGTGCACATGGTGCAGAAGCAGATGTAGTGGCAACTTGGGAAGTATTGGAAGCACAAGTAGAACGTTATCCTCAAATTGGCAATACAGTTGAAAGTATTGTAAAGTTTACAGGTGAAGACGATATTGTTGACTTTGCCAGAAGAATGATTAAAGATAAAGGTGTTGAAATATTCAATTTTGGAAAGCATAAAGGCAAACCTGTTGTTCAGGTATTAAAAGAAGAACCGCAATATTATGATTGGATGATGAAAGGAGATTTTGCCATGAATACCAAACAGAAACTAACCGAAATATTAAACAGAACTTTGCTAAAAAAGGTATAAGTCATTTATCTGTCGGTAAAATGTGTGTATCACAGTTTAAAATACTACTGAAAATTGTACTTTAGTGTACTCATTTGTTTCTATTGGAAAAAATAGTTGTTATACCTACTTACAATGAGAAGGAAAATATTGCTGCAATAATAAAAGCTGTATTCTCGCTTCAATCAAACTATCACATTCTTGTAATTGATGATGGCTCGCCTGATGGTACCGCAAATATTGTAAAGGAATTAATGCTGCAATATCCGCATCAACTTTTCTTAGAAGAACGTTCAGGCAAATTAGGATTAGGTACTGCTTATATTCATGGGTTTAAATGGAGTATTGATAAAGGCTATGAATATATTTTTGAAATGGATGCTGATTTCTCTCACAATCCAAATGATTTAGAAAGATTATATGCAGCATGCAAAGATGGATTAGGTGATGTGGCTGTTGGTAGCAGATATGTTCCCGGTGGTAAAGTAGAGAATTGGCCTATGGATAGACATTTATATTCTAAAGGTGGTGCTATTTACACCAGACTTATTACTTGGATGCCTGTTAATGATCCAACAGCTGGTTTTGTTTGTTACACTAAGAAAGTGTTAGAGACCATTAATTTAGATGAAATTAATTTTGTGGGTTATGCTTTTCAAATAGAAATGAAATTTGCTGCGTGGAAATTAGGTTTTAAAATTGTAGAAGTTCCTATTACTTTTATCGATAGAAAAACGGGTGTGAGTAAAATGAATAAAGGTATTTTGAAAGAAGGAATTTTTGGAGTGCTTAAAATTCAATGGCAGAGCATGTTTAAGAATTATAGAAAAAAAGTAAAAGCCGATACTTCCTCTAAGATCATTACACCATTTACCAATGAGTTGGCAGCTAAAAGCAACTAAATTATTTTCATTTCCTCTCTTATTATTTTGTTTCTTTAATCAATGAAACAAGCTCTTATCAAAGTTCATATATCTGTTTTTTTAGCAGGCTTTACAGGAATATTGGGCGCATTGATTCAATTGAACGAAGGATTATTGGTTTGGTATCGAATCTTCTTAACTGTCATTGCATTATTTTTTTTAATTAGATGGAAGGGAAGCCTGAAAAAATTAGCAACTTCATCAGTAATAAAATTAATTGGCATTGGGATATTGATTGCTTTACATTGGGTATGCTTTTATGGAAGCATTAAATATGCAAATGTGTCAATCGGATTAGTTTGTTTTGCATCATCCGGGTTTTTTACTGCATTATTCGAACCCATCTTCACCCATAAAAGAATTAGTCTGATAGAAATAATATTAGGCTTATTAAGTTTAGCAGGTATTTATCTCATCTTTCATTTCGATGCCCGATACAGAACAGGCATTATTATCGGCATAGCATCAGCCATATTGAGTGCATTATTTTCTGTATTGAACAAAAGGCATGTTAATATCGCACCGCCTCAAACAATAATGCTGTATGAATTAAGCGGTGGTTTATTATTACTTACTTTATTTATGCCTGTATATCTTCATTATTTTCCGACTGAAAATATTTTTCCTTCACTAAAAGATTGGATTTGGCTTTTATTATTGAGTTTGCTTTGTACCGTATTTGCAATGGATTTGATGTTGCAGGCATTACAAAAAGTATCGGCTTTTACTATTAATCTATCATTGAATTTAGAGCCTGTTTATGGAATCATATTGGCTTTTCTTTTATTTCATGAAAATGAAAAACTGAATAATAGTTTTTATTGGGGTGTATCAATGATTGCAGTATCAGTTCTTTTGCAAATGATACGCATCGTCAAATACAAGAAAGTATAAAAAAAGCTATTCAACTGAATAGCTTTTTTTATAAATTAATAGATCGAATTTATTTTAATTGGTAGGCATGAATAGAGTTCTTGTAAAAAGTCGGGACATACACGATCTTATTCTTGGCATCATAACCAATATCAGCCGAGTTGATTTTTTGTTCTCTTGTATCAAACAATACTTGTTTAGTACCATCTGCTTTTACATAATAAAGAATACCATTCCAGCAACTTACAATAAATTCATTCTCTTTTACCATTTCAATACCATCCGTACTCGCATCCATGCCATCAGCTAACGTTGTCAATTTTTTATTGGTATCAGCTTTTTGCAAACTACCGCTTGTTAAGACATATAAATCAGTTCCAACAGCCAATACACCATTGGCACCTTTCATATTATCTAAATAAGTAGATACTTTTCCATTCTCAATTTTATGAACCTTATTGGTTCTGGTATCACTTACATAAACAACACCTTTTGCATCAACCGTAATATCATTTAAAAAAACAGCACCTTCAACAGTGTAGGCTCCCCTTTTTTAGTACAGATTAAAAGTATAATTTAAATACATTATTACAAAACATTTTGGTTTAAACTATTGGGCGAAGTGGAGCAAGGCGAAGCCGAAGCGTAACGTAGCCCAATAGGAGTATAATTTTTCTC
>CAIRTF010000004.1 GCA_903881425.1 uncultured Chitinophagaceae bacterium
CCTTCGGGTTATGAGCCCGACGAGCTACCGCTGCTCTACCTCGCGATGTATTGGGGTGCAAATGTAGGCTTCGGCAACTTATCTCCCAAAACTTATTTTATTTACTTGAATCTTTTTTAATGGATGACGAACCGCTTGCTTCAAAATTTTTCACCGAAGCATCTCCTTTATAATGAATACTGCTGGCACCACTGGCATGTACTTTTGAAAATTCTTTAGTAACATTAATTCTGATAGAAGATGCACCCGAAGCTTCTGCACTGCACGAGTTGGCAACTAAATCCATTGCCTTTAAATTACTGGCATTACTGGCATCTATTTGAATATTATCTGCAACACCACTTAATGTCATAGTCGATGCATTTCTTAGTTTCAATACCAATGATGCTGCTTTCAATTCACCTTTAATGTTACTTGCACCACTTGCTTCAACTCTTAAATTATTTGCGTTTAATTTATCCGTAATTTTTACGCTACAAGCACCGGATGCAATTAATTGACTGATCTCTTTAATAGTTACATAAGCTTTAATCTTTTTATCTCCCCAACTCCATTTATTCCATATACCACTTTCAACATAAATTTTTAATACGCCATTCTTTACTTCGGTTTTAATTTTTTCTTTTGTGGCAGAACCATCTCCACTTATAGCAACTGCATTCTCATTGCCCTGAGAAAGATATAAAGTAATGGCATTAGAAACTTCTATAGCTGTAAAATTGTCTACTTTTCTTATTTCGGCATTCGCATCATATACTACGCTTTTGGTGTCTTGCGAAAATGCTGAAATACAGAACAGCATAATGATTGAAGAGATTGTTATTTTTTTCATAACAGATGATTTAGTAGGTGAAACGACAGACTTTAAAAAAAGTTACAGGTTTATCAAATAATTCTACATTATTTTTGCATCTGAAATTTCCTCGGGGTGCTTCCCGCCAGATGGCAGGAGGCTGAGAACAAACCCGTAGAACCTGAACAGGGTAATTCCTGCGAAGGGAAGGTGTACACATTTCATTGTATCCTCTCCATTAGCTTTCCCTGTTCCCAAAAATTATTGAACCATTAAAATTGAAGAAAATGAAAACATTTTTGGGAACGATGGCATTTGCATTCATCAACATATTTGCCATCAGTCAAACATCAAAAGTATCGGTCAGTATAAAAGTGATCGATGCACAAACACAAGAAGCTGTTCCAAATGCAACTGTAGTATTAAACAATGTATTTGCAGCAGCAGATGAGAATGGAAAAATTTCTTTTGCAAAAATTTCAAAAGGAAATTATGATCTGAAAATTTCAAGTATCGGTTATGCAGATTATGTACAAAAAATAAATATTGAAGAGAAAAATATTACCCTAACTGTTTCATTAAAAAGTATCGCCTTGTTTTTACAACCATTGGAAGTAAAATCTTTACGTGCCAATAACACAGCGCCTTTTGCTAAAACAAATTTCAGTAAAGAAGATATTGCAAGAAATAATATCGGGCAAGATCTTCCCATCATCTTAAATCAAACACCATCTATGTATGTGAGCTCTGATGCCGGCAATGGTGTTGGATATACTTATATGCATATTCGCGGATCTGATGCAACACGTATCAATGTTACATTGAATGGTATTCCATATAATGATGCAGAAAGCATGGGCACTTATTTTGTTGATCTGCCCGATTTTTCATCATCAGTTAATTCCATCCAAATTCAACGTGGCGTGGGTACTTCATCTAATGGCACCGGTGCATTTGGTGCCACTATTAATTTATCGACTAATGAATTCAATGAAAAATCTTATGTTGAATTGAATAACAGTTATGGTTCATTCAACACCTGGAAAAACACTTTGAAATTCGGCAGCGGATTAATTGATGGCCATTTTACAATTGATGGAAGAATGAGTAATATAACCAGTGATGGATATATTGACAGAGCAACAAGTAACTTAAGATCATTGGCTTTTTCTTCAGCTTACATCAATAAAAACACATCGATACGTTTTAATATTTTTGCAGGTAAAGAAAAAACGTATCAAGCATGGTATGGTGTGCCGGAAGATTCATTAACTACACACAGAACCTACAATCCTGCCGGAACAGAAAAAGCAGGAACGCCTTATAATAATCAAACGGATAATTATTGGCAAAATCATTACCAATTATTTTTTAATCATTCATTCAATCAAAAATTAAATTTTAATACAGCCGCATTTTTAACTTACGGAACGGGTTATTACGAAGAATACAAAGCCGATCAATCATTCACAGATTATGGAATGCCTTTGATTGGCAATAACACAACCGATTTGGTAAGACAACGTTGGTTGGATAATTATTTTTACGGACAAATATTTTCATTGCAATACAAAAATAAAAATAATGAATTGACTCTTGGCGGTGGTTGGACAAGATATACAGGCATTCATTTTGGTGATGTGATATGGACACAGAAATACATTAACGTGAATAATTTTCAATACTATAATTATCCCGCTTTAAAAACAGACAATAATATTTATGCAAAATGGCAGCATTCATTCACCAATCATTTACAGAGTTATGTGGATGTTCAATACAGAAATGTATATCACAGAATGAGTGGCTTTGAAGGGAATGCAGATTTGAATATTGCAAGAACATTCAACTTTATCAACCCCAAAGCAGGTATCACTTATCACAACAATGGATGGCAATTATATTTAAGTTATGCAATGGGAAATAAAGAACCCAACAGAGATGACTTTCAAGCAAGTTTGGCAAGTCAACCAAAAGCAGAAACTTTACATGACATTGAATTAGGTATTGAAAGAAAACAAAGTAATTATAGTTTTGGCGCAAATCTGTATTACATGATTTATAAAGATCAATTAGTATTAACCGGACAGATTAATGATGTAGGTTCTTACACCAGAACAAATGTTCCAAACAGTTATCGTTTAGGTATTGAATTGCAAGGAACGTATGTTTTTACAAAATGGCTGAATGCTTCGGCCAATTTGAGTTTCAGCCAAAATAAAATTCAATCATTTACAGAATATATTGATAATTGGGATAATGGTTTACAAAACGCAGTACAACATTCTAATACAGATATTTCTTTTTCACCCAACACCATTGGCGGAGCAACCATAAATTTTATTCCGTTAAAAAATACCGCATTGAGTTTATTGAGCAAATATGTAAGCAAGCAATATCTTGATAATTCAGAAACGGATGCAAGAAGTTTGAAAGCATTTTATACGGAAGATGTAAAATTGATGTACACTTTAAAAAATAAAATTAGTAAAGAGATCTATTTTATTGCGCAAGTAAATAATGTTTTTAATTCTTTGTATTTACCAAACGGTTGGACATATCCATACATTTATAATCATACATTATATACAGAGAAAGGATATTATCCAATGGCAGGAACGAACTTTATGATTGCAGTGAATATAAAATTGTAATCATAACAGCCCCCCAAATGAAAAAGCATCAACTTAATTGTTGATGCTTTTGTTTTTTAGAAATGTTTTTATTTGGCAAACTTCCCTTGCCAATCTAACATGCCTCCTACAACATTGGATACATTTGCAAAACCCAATTGTTCTAGTATTAAACAAGCTTGTCCGCTTCTGTTACCACTTCTGCAATACACTAAAACTTCTTTGTCTTTCAAATCTTCAATCTCATCTACTTGCATGGTTTGAATTTTACCTAAAGGCAGCAAAGTGCCGCCAATATTGAATTCTGCATGTTCATGCGGTTCACGTACATCTAACAAATACAATTGCTCTCCTGCATCTAATCTTGCTTTTACTTGTTCAACAGTTGTTGTTTTCATAATTTAATTATTCGGTTGTGAAGGAATAGAATCTTTAACAGGTGCCACATTACTTAAATAAATATCAATCACCTGACCTGGTTTTATTTTGTTAGTAGCTTTTTGTCCGTCAGCTGAGATGCTATATAATTCAGGATTTTGTTTTACTACAAAAGCATTAGCGCTATCAGTTATGGGTGTTGTTAAAACAACAGAGCCTACATTCAAACTAAACAATGCCATCTGACTTTTTGCTTGTGCAAAAGTTAACCCAATTAAATCTGGAACAAATATTTCTCCTGTTCCGACACCGCTACCTAATACAAAACTAATAACACTGCCTGATGGAATTTTTGTTCCGGGTTTAATAATTTCTTTATTATACAATTGTTCTAACACTGCATTACGTGCAATATCCGGGCGGTAAGTAGTATCGCCTATTTTTAAACCCAAACTGGCTAAATATATTTGTGCACTACGAATAGAAAAGCCAACTAAGTTAGGCATTGTTACTTGCGGTGCAGCAGCACGATTCACTGTTAAAAAAATAGTTCTGCCATGTTTTACCAATGCATCCACATCAGGTGATTGGCGCACTACACTTAATGCACCGATGGTATTATCATACACCGAATCGGCTACTTCAACTTTAAATCCTTTTGATTGAAGAATAATTTTTGCAGCATCAACATTTTGACCGGTTACTGTAGGAACTTTTTCATAGTTGGCATGATCGGTAATCCAATCCAACAAAGCAAAAAATCCAAACACCAATATTACTACAGCAACAAAAGCTGCCAGAATATTTGCCCAAAGCGGTTTATGTGTGATGAATTTAAACAATGAATTATTTTTCAGTGATGCAATATACAAGATGGAATTTATTTATGAACGATTCAAAGCTTCTTCAATCAATGCCGCGTAAAAATCTGTCAGCGTCCACCCCATTGCTTTAACCTGTTGAGGAATAACGCTGGCTGCACTTTGTCCGGGAACTGTATTCACTTCTAACATAAATGGCTGTTTCAATGATTCACTGTAAATGAAATCAATTCTAACAACGCCTCTACAATTCAATAATTGATATACCCGTTTTGCAGCAGATTGTAATTGTTCTGCAATCGTATGATCAATTTTTGCCGGAGTAATCTCTTCACTTTTACCTTGATACTTTGCTTCAAAATCAAAAAAATCTTTTTCCGCATTGATTTTTATTTCAGTAATCGGCAATACAATAATCTCGCCTTTTGTTTTATATACACCTATTGTAAATTCTCTGCCTTTAATAAATTCTTCAATCAATATCTGATCATCTTCTTTAAAAGCCTTATCCAATGCAGCTTGCAACTCATTATCTTCATTTACTTTACTCATACCAATACTACTCCCGCCATTATTGGGTTTCACAAAAACAGGTAAACGTAATTGAGTTAAAATTTCTTCAGGTGTAGTCGGTGTATGTTTAAAGAGGTGCAAACTTTTAGCAACATGAATACCGCCAAAAGAAGCCACTGCAACGGTATAACGTTTATTGAATGTTAATGCAGAGGTAGCCGCATCGCAACTAGTATACGGCAAATGCAACATATCAAAATAACCTTGCAGTTTTCCATCTTCACCCGGTGTTCCGTGGATGCAAAGCAGCACCGCATCAAAATTTATTTTAGTGCCATTATCAATGATGGAAAAATCTTCTTTGTTCACCAATGATGTTTCGCCATTTTTGTTTTCGAAGAACCATCCATCTTTTCTAATATCAATTTTATAAACATCATATTTAACAGGATCAATGTTATTACCCACTGTAATAGCACTTTTATAACTGATCTCTGCTTCGCCACTGTAACCGCCTGTAACTAAAGCAATTTTTTTCTTCATGCTGTACATTTATGATTGCCAAATATAATAAGGATTATAAAGAAGTAATGAGATGAAAGATATTTAACAGAATTATTGTTTCTATAAAACAAAAAGGTGAAGAAGGAATTATCTTCTTCACCTCACGTGGACGGGAAATATCACCCGCCGTTATTGGATGTCGCTATTTAACTGCGACAAATATGATAATATAAAGCTAAAGACATTATATCATTATTACAAGCTTTTTACGAGAAAAAGTTTAGCACATTTTTACGTACTAACTATGTAATTTCTCCTTCTTAGCAAGTAGCGATTCCACAGTTTCCTGATACATTTCATCAGGTACACAGCAATCAACCGGGCAAACAGAAGCGCATTGCGGCTCTTCATGAAAACCCTGACATTCGGTACATTTATTTGGAACGATATAATAAGTATCTACTGCCAATGGTGCGTTCTTTGCATCTGCATCAACAGAACTTCCATCCATCAAAGTGTATGAACCTTTTACGGTAGAACCATCTGCAATGGCCCACTCCACTCCGCCTTCATAAATTGCATTGTTTGGACATTCGGGCTCGCAAGCGCCGCAGTTGATACATTCGTCTGTAATTTTAATTGCCATAACTGTAATTTTGGTTTTTTAAATAATAGAGTTATACAAAAATAAAAGTAAAATCAATATATAAAATGGATTTACAAGAAAGAATACATTTAATGGTAAAATTAGGCGAGTACATAGAATCAAATACTGACGAATGGCAGTTATTTAAAAATAAGGCATCGAGAGAAAATCCATGGTTTGTGGCTGAGTTCATTGAGCAATCTTCGAAGAATATTAATGCAAGTTTTTTACAGCAAAATTTTTTAGAAACATGGGTAGCACAGTATGATATAAAAGAAATAGCTCATCCAAAAAAGGTGGGTGTTGTAATGGCAGGAAATATTCCGCTGGTTGGTTTTCATGATTTTTTATGTGTTTGGATAAGCGGTCACCACATCATTATCAAACCTTCATCAAAAGATGAAGTTCTAATTCATCATATTGTCGATAAATTAATTGAATGGAATAAACAAGCTGCTCAGTCTATTTCATTTGCAGAAAACTTAAAAAATTGCGATGCTTATATTGCTACCGGAAGCAATAACAGCAGCCGATATTTTGAATATTATTTCAGTAAATATCCAAACATCATTCGCCGCAACCGTACGTCTGTGGCTATTTTGGACGGAACAGAAACTAAAGAAGAATTGAATTTATTGGCTGATGATATCCAATTATATTTTGGATTGGGTTGCAGAAACGTTACCAAGTTATATGTACCCAAAGAGTATGATTTCATTAAATTACTGGATGCATTGAAAAAATATGATCACTTCGGAGACTTTCATAAATACAAACACAATTTTGATTATCATTTGGCATTATTAATTATGGGTAATAAGTTTTATATGAATAATGGCTCTATCATTCTTACAGAAAATGCTTCCTTATTTTCGCCGGTTAGTCAGGTGCATTATGAGTTCTATGATGACAAAAATGCTGTTATCGATTCACTGAAAAATAATCAGGATGTTCAATGTATCGTCGGCCATGAAGAAATTCCTTTTGGAAAAGCTCAAGAACCATCATTAAACGATTATGCAGACGGTATAGATACAATTCAATTTTTATTATCTCTTAATTGAGTTTGTTAAAAGAAAAATTAACTTTGACCACAGATACGAGGATTATCGTAAAACATTCGTTAAATATGCTAATTGGTGAACTGACTTTTAAACAGGTTCGTTTATTTGCAATCAATAAGGCATACAATTTGAATAACGTTTAAAAAAATTAAGAACATGAAGCTCAAAAAATTTTTAGCAGTTGTAGCAATCAGCGCCACCACCGCCATTTTGAGTGTGTGGGGATATGGCAAATACATGCAAACGCAGTATGCAGGCACACAAGAGCCCGGTAAACTTCCTGTAAATTATGCAGGTTTTTTTGGCAACAATAATTCAGCAGGACCTGTTGATTTTACCGCTGCTGCCACTTCGGCAACGCCAGCTGTAGTTCATATTAAAACACGCACCAAAGCAAAACAGGTAAGTAATAATTTACCAAAACGCAGTAACCCGTTTGGTGATTTTTTTGGAGGTGATGATTTATTTGGCGACTTATTCGGTAATAGCGGACCAAGAATGATTCCTGAACAAAGAGCAAGTGGTAGTGGTGTTATTATCAGTGAAGATGGATATATTGTTACTAATAATCATGTGGTAGATGGTGCAGATGAGATCAACATTACACTACCTAATAAAAAATCTTACAAAGCAACTGTTGTTGGAACTGACCCCAGCAGTGATTTAGCAGTGATTAAGATTGATGCAAAAGGTTTGCCTTATTTAGTTTATGGCAATAGCGATGAATCTAAATTAGGTCAGTGGGTTTTAGCCATTGGTTATCCTTTGAATTTAGATGTGACTGTCACTGCAGGTATCATCAGTGCAAAGTCAAGAAGCATTAATATTAATGAAAGACAAAGTAAAACACCTGTTGAATCTTTTATTCAAACAGATGCTGCAGTAAATCCGGGGAACAGTGGTGGCGCATTAATTAATACCAATGGCGAATTGATCGGCATCAATTCTGCTATTGCATCTCCTACCGGTTCTTATGCAGGTTATTCTTATGCAATTCCTGTAAACATTGTAAAGAAGATAGTAAATGATATTATTAAATTCGGAACTGTACAAAGAGCATTCATTGGTGTATCTTATCCAATTGAAGGTTTAAGTGACGAAGAAAAAAAATCACAAGGTATTAAAGAAGGTGATGGCGTTTATATCACTGATGTTCCCGAAGGTGGTGCTGCAAAAGCAGCCGGCATTCAAAAAGGAGATTTTATTACAAAGATCAATGGTGCACCTGTTACTTCAGGCCCTGAATTGCAAGAACAAATTGCCAGATATAAACCAGGCGATAAAATTAATATAACAGTAAAGCGTGATGGAAAAGAAAATGTCTTCGCTGTTACTTTAAAAAACAAAGCGGGCAATACCGATGTAGTAAAAACATCCAGTGTTTTAGATAAGTTTGGCGCCGAGTTAATCGATCTTGATAAGAAAACAGCCGCTGCTAATGAAATTGCAGGTGGTGTGGTGATCAAGAAAATTAATCCGAATGGATTGATCGGAAAGAAAACAAAAATTCAGGAAGGATTTGTAATTACTTCTGTAAATAATATACCCATCAAAAATCTGGAAGATTTAAAAGAAGCATTGAAAGGCGTAAATGGCGGCACTATTTATTTTGATGGAATTTATCCGGGTTATACAGATTCTTACAGATATCCTATTCATTTGGACGAAGAATAATTTTGAGCGAATAAATCAATAAAAAAGTCGGAGTGTTTTACTCCGACTTTTTTTATACAGACTTGTAAACCATATATTCAAAATGTTGCAATTCAAAATCTTCATTTCCCTTGAATGAATATACCATTTGAGAAAAAACATTTTCAAAACTTCCGTTTAGCCATTCGTGATTGACTGTAATTTTATTTTTTTCTGAAGCTGATAAATTCAACAATACTAACACAACTTCATCATCACTTCTTCTTAAAAAAGCAAAGAGGTTATTATTATCTGTGGGCAAAATAAATGTTTCACCATCTGTAATAGCTTTGCTGTGATGCAATGCTGATAATGTTTTGTAAAACGAATGCAATTGCAATGGATTTTTCCAATCAATCAAATCTTTATCAAAGAATTTTAATCTTTTTTTGTTGGGAGATTCTTGTCCGCTGTAAATTAAAGGCATTCCACTCCATGCAAAAGTGAATACGGATAAGGCTTTTGCAGCATTGCCATATTTTTCATATTCCGTTCCGTTCCAACTATTTTCATCATGATTGGAAGTGAAGAATAATTTTTGTGCCCCTTTCGGATACTGCGAATATGCATGCAATACATTTCTTATTTCATTCAAATCAGTATTTCCTTTAAAATATTTTTCTGTTTCATGCATCCACCACCAGGCATAACTTGTATCAAAAACATCATGATATTCTATTACTTCACATTCAGCTAACCAAAACAACTCTTTTAATGCATCACATGCTGTTCTTGCTTGCTTCCAAAAATCAAGAGGTACTAAATGAGCCATGTCACAACGAAATCCATCAATGTCACATTCATTGATCCAAAATTTCATAGCATCAATCATTGCCAATCGCATTTCTTTATTACCATAATTCAAATCAATCACATCATGCCAACCATTCTCTTCAGTAAAATTTCCATTCGCATCTTTCATATACCAATCAGGATGTTCTTTTGTCCAATCATGATCCCATCCGGTATGATTCGCCACCCAATCAATAATTATTTTCATTCCCAATTCATGCGCTTCACTAATTAATGATTTCAGATCATCTAAATTTCCAAATTCTTTATTCACTTCCACATAGCTGCTGCATGCATAATAACTTCCTAATGTGCCTTGTCTGATTTCTTCACTGATCGGTGTTATTGGCATCAACCATAAAATATCAACACCCATATCTTTCAATCGCGGTAAATGTTCACGGAATGAATTGAAAGTTCCTTCTTTGGTATACTGACGAATATTTACTTCGTACATCACTGCGCCATTCGACCATGAAACTGTTGGAAAATGTGTTGCCATAATTGATTGCTCTTAACAACAAAGAAAATGCATTATTTTGTAACCGCACATGAGCGAGCAAAAATTAGAAAGACGAATTACTTTACTGCAAGGAACTGCCATTAACATGATTGACATGGTTGGCATAGGACCCTTTGTGGTATTGAGCTTTGTGGCACAGCTAATGGGACATGCATTTTTATACGCCTGGTTAGCAGGTGCATTTTTGTCTTTTATTGATGCAACTGTTTGGAGTATGTTAGGCTCCACTTATCCTTTGGCTGGCGGCAGTTATAATTTTTTGAAAGAAGGTTTTGGAAAGAAAACAGGAAAGCTGATGAGCTTTTTATTTGTTTGGCAAACCATGATTCAAGCACCATTGGTAATTGCATCTGCAGCAATCGGTTTCTCTCAATATTTAGGATATATTATACAACTAAATGATGTTGCTTCAAAATGTGTAAGTGGTTTAGTTGTGGTGTTGATCGTTATTTTATTGTATAGAAAAATTGATGCCATCGGGAAAATAAGTGTTTTATTATGGATGGGTGTTTTAATTACGATGATATGGATCATTGGTGGCGGATTATTACACGGTCGTTTTTTAGAACCTGTTCAACATATTAATGATGGCATACAATTAAACAGTGCATTTGCTGCTGCCTTAGGTTTTGCAAGTGTAAAAACTGTGTACAGTTATTTGGGATATTATAATGTTTGTCATCTGGGTGGAGAGATTATTCATCCGCAAAAAAATATTCCAAAGAGTATGTTCATTTCCATTGCCGGCATTGCAGTTTTGTATTTATTAATGAACATTAGTGTAGCGTCTGTTTTACCATTACAACAAATTCAAAAAAGTCATTTTGTGGTGAGTGAATTTATTCAGGCCATTGCAGGCACTGCTGCTGCAAAAGTGGCTACGGGATTGATTTTATGGGTAGCATTCGCATCTGTATTCTCGGCAACATTAGGCTATAGCAGGATACCGTATGCTGCGGCAACTGATGGCGCATTTTTTAAAGTGTTTGCCAAATTACATCCCACAAAAAACTTTCCGTATATCTCACTATTATTTTTAGGAACTGTTGCATTTGTATTTAGTTTATTATTTAAGTTGAAAGATGTGATTGATGCCATTTTAGCCATGCGTATATTAATTCAATTCATCGGACAAGCCATTGGATTATTATTACTCGTTAAATTAAAAGGATTAAAACAATTTGCATGGAAGATGCCTTTGTATCCAACACCGGCAATACTGGCTATTATTATTTGGGCATTTATTTTTTATTCAACCGGAACGAATATGATGTTGGGTGGTTTAGCTGTGACTGCTTTAGGGGTGATAGCTTTTTTAATTAAAGCAAAAGCAAATAAGGAATGGCCGTTCTGATTGTTACTTTAATTTCATCTTCCAACTCAATACTTGTAACAAATAGCTCAAACCCACTACCATCAGGGCTCCTGCCACATTCAACCATAAAAATCCTAAGCCGATAATATTGTATTTATCTAGAAAGAATAATGTAATTACAAATAATTCTCCAATAATAGCCGCCATAAAAACAGCATTACCTTTAATTTGTTTACAATAAAATGCCACTAAAAAAATACCGAGTATCACTCCGTAAAATAAAGAGCCTATTACATTCACTGCTTCAATTAAACTACCCATACCTGTTGCAAATTCTGCAACTATCACAGAAAAAACACCCCAGGCAAAAGTGTAATAACGAGAGATATGATATTTTCTTTCTTCCGCAAGATCAGAAGTATCGGGATGTTGATGATGTTTTTTAAATCGCAAATGAAAATCAATTACCGAACAACTTGCCTGCGAATTCAATGCAGCGGCAATAGAACCCCATGCCGCCAAAAAGATAATAGCAATTAATAAACCCACTAATCCTTGTGGTAAATAATCCACTACAAAACGAAGAAACACATAATTGGTATCATTATCATCCAATGTTTTATCGGTTGATTTAATCAATGATTTATATTTCTTTCTTAACGCATCACTTTGTTGATTAAGCGTATTTAATTTTTGTTTCGATTGTAC
>CAIRTF010000005.1 GCA_903881425.1 uncultured Chitinophagaceae bacterium
TGATAAAATTGGTTTGTGATGCATTAAAATTGGTACTGAGCTGTTGCGGTTGCAACGGATCAGTAATATCCCAAACAATTGTTGAGGCTGTTGTATTGGTAATATTAAATTGTGCCATGCTATTGTTTGCAACAGAATTCCAATCGCGAAAAAATAATTGACTGGCATTATTCATGGATAAATTTTTTCTTCCATGCACTTCAAACCAATCCAGCCAACCTTGCGCACTACTGTTACCCTGATTAAAGTTGATATTGATGGTTAAATTTGAAGAAGCAGGAATAAAACTATTTTGTTGCGATGAAGTCACTGCATATACATCTAAAAAATATCCACTGACAGCATTAATATTTACGTTTTGTATCAATTGATTATTGACTTGCACTTTAAAACTGCTATTCGCCGAAACACTGCGTCCGGCAAGGCTTGTAGCCAATGTAAGAGGAGCATTATTGATGAGCCCTGTAAAATCAACTGTAAAATTTCTGCTAACCGTATTTCCATTTTGTGTACTGAATTCTTCACCATACCATTGTTTGCCGCTATTTAATAAATTAACGAGATCATTCTCATAAAAATATCTTTCATTATAAGAATTAACGATCGTTGTTGAATTGGTGATAATGGGTTTTGTAAAAATTCTTTTTCCTGTTCCGCCGATATTGATGAAATAAAAACCGGAGTCGCAATACAGGTTTTTTTGATGAACAAATTTTTGATTGGCACTATCTTTCAACCATCGGTTCGGACCTTGTGCATAAAATAAAAAATAATCATTGCCATTAAAAATGCCATCGCCCCCATCATTCATTTGAATAGCATTTTCAAAGAGATCATCCATTCTTGATACCGCATTATTTTCATCCGGCATTCCGCCACCATTTCCAAATAAGCGAATATTGGCAGAAGAAAGATTGGTTGTATTGATACCCAGTGAATTTAAGAAATTGACATCGATCTTATAAACACCTTCTTGTTTAACGGCAATCTTATACCAAGCACCCGATGACAGTACCGAATTGGTGGCATAATTTCTTTGTGCCTTTACTTCGCAAACAACAAAAAGCAGCAACCCGATCTTCCAAAAAAGTCTTTTATAATTCAGCATGAAAATATTTCTACTACGTCAGAAACTATTTTGTTTCGGGCAACGTTATTACATACATTGCCATCTTAGCATCTGTTTGATTTATTTATTTCGAATAGTTTATTGAAATTTTTTGAGCGAAACAAGGCGGATTTTACAGGCATAGCAGATATTCTATGACGAAAAATCCAACGCAGTTGCAGCCTAAAAATTTTGATAAGATATATCAAATAAATAAATCAAACAGATGCAAAATTAAATGATGGTTAAAATTAGGCTTTTAGTAACATTAAATGAGGGTACAGATGGCTGTTGATTTATTTAAAATCTGCTATATTCGCATAGCAGAAAAAAGTCTACCCTTATTATTTACTGTTTAAAATTAAAATTACAACTTATGCAACTGCGAAAAGGTGTAAGACATGGTGTATTGTTTTTGGCTGTAGCAACTGTGTTAGGCTCTTGTACATTTATGAAGAAGAAGCCGCAGCAAGATTCTGCTACCGGCTTAAATTACAACGATAAAACCAATGGCAATTTCAATGTAGCCAAAGCAAAAGCTATTAAAACTGCGCCGGGTTTGGTGTTTGTTCAGGGCGGTACCTTTACCATGGGTGCTACTCAGGAAGATGTAATGTTGGATTGGAATAACATGAACAGAAGAGTTACTGTTAACTCGTTCTTCATTGATAAAACAGAAGTATCCAATGTTAACTACAGAATGTATTTGTATTGGGTAGAAAATGTGTTCAGCGATCCGCAATACCAGGCTGTAGTTGATGGCGCTAAGCCCGATACCTTGGTTTGGAGAAGTGAATTGGCTTACAACGAACCTTATGTTGAATATTATTTCCGTCACCCATCTTATAATTATTATCCGGTAGTAGGTGTTACCTGGAAACAAGCAAAAGATTATTGCGTTTGGAGAACTGATCGTGTGAACGAACATGAATTGATGCAAAAAAATCAACAGTTCTTAAATCCTAATACTATTAAGACTGAAATGAATGGTGGCGGTCAGGAAAACTTTAATACCAAAGCTTATTTAATGGGTGAATACACCCCTCAACCGGGAAGATTCGCTACATCAAAAGCTAATCCTTTAAAAGATGCACAAGGCAGACCAAGAACTGTTGTAAAATTTGAAGATGGTATTTTATTCCCTGATTACAGATTGCCAACTGAAGCAGAATGGGAATATGCAGCCAGTGCTTTGATTGCTGAAAATCCGCAAAAAAAGGCTTCTGCTAAAAAACGCGGAGAAGAAGCTATTTTGAATAAACAGATTTATTCATGGAAAAATGATGGCTTTGATAATTTAAGAGCCACAATTGCCGGAAGTTACCAAGGTGCTTTCCTGG
Source organism: uncultured Chitinophagaceae bacterium (assembly GCA_903881425.1). Lineage (GTDB taxonomy): Bacteria > Bacteroidota > Bacteroidia > Chitinophagales > Chitinophagaceae > CAILAF01. The sequence continues at coordinate 2,449 of CAIRTF010000005.1, forward strand.
CAAACTTTAAACGTGGTAGTGGTGATAACATGGGTGTTGCCGGTGGATTGAATGATAATGCTGCTGTAACGGCTGAAGTCACTTCATTTGCACCAAATGCATTTGGTGTATATAATATGAGCGGTAATGTGAGCGAGTGGGTAGCTGATGTATACAGACCATTAACCAACAATGATGCAAATGATTTCAACCCGTATCGTGGTAATAAATTCGAGAAAGTGGATATGAGTAAAGGTCAGGGTAATCTGCGTGATAGTTTAGGACGTATTAAAATGGTGGCAGAATCTGATTCTTCATTAAGGATGAGAAGAAACTATCAACGTTCTTATGCGATCAATTATTTGGATGGTGATTCAAGCAGTGTATATAATGGTGTGAATTACGGTTATGGTATGACTACTTTGATCTCTGATAAATCAAGAGTGGTAAAAGGCGGAAGCTGGAACGACAGACCTTATTGGTTGAGTCCGGGTACACGCAGATTCTTAGAAGAAGATCAAAGCAGCAGTACTATTGGTTTCCGTTGTGCGATGGACCATTTCGGTCCGTCTGAAGAAACATCAAAAAGTGCCAAGACCGGAAATTTCTTTCCGCCAAGAAGAGCAAAAAGATAAGGTAAAGGTAAATACAGCATCCCGTTTATTCGGGAGAAAGAAACCATCCACTAAATGCGGATGGTTTTCTTTTGTAGGACAATCCCGGTAGTTAAGGAGATCTCATGTTGAGGCTCTCGAAACATGATTCATTAACTGACTTCATCTTTATCACTCTTCGAGAACCTCAGGGGGACAATTTTTAAAAATGATATTCTCAAAAATTGTGTTGATATATATTTCGAATTATAAGTTTTACAATAGATATTTTTATACAAATAATTTCTTGTGACAATAGAACAACTCTATCAAATATTTTCAGAACATCCTTCTGTTCAAACAGACACACGTAAATTAAAAGAAGGTGATATTTTTTTTGCATTGAAAGGTCCCAACTTTAATGCAAACCATTTTGCATTACAAGCATTACAAAATGGAGCTGCTTATGCAGTGATAGACGAAGACATCAACAGCGATGATCAAAGATTGATCAAAACAAATGATGTATTAGCAACCTTACAAGAATTAGCAAAATATCATCGTCAGCAATTTAATATTCCGTTCATCGCCATTACCGGCAGCAACGGTAAAACAACTACCAAAGAATTGGTGAGTGCAGTGTTATCCTCTCACTATACAACTTATACCACACAGGGCAATTTGAACAATCATATTGGCGTACCGCTTACTTTATTAAGTATTAAAAAAGATGCACAGATGGCGGTGATTGAAATGGGCGCCAATCATCAAAAAGAAATTGAAAGTTATTGCGCCTATACTTTACCCACACATGGCATTATTACCAATTGCGGCAAAGCGCATTTAGAAGGTTTTGGCGGCATTGAAGGGGTTAGAAAAGGCAAGGGAGAATTGTTTGATTTTTTGAGAGCACATAACGGAACGGCTTTTATTTTCAATGGTTATGATTATCTGCAAATTATGAGCAAAGGCATTCAACATATTTTTACTTATGGAACAAGTGATGCTATGGTAAACGGCAATGTAACAACAAGTGAGCCTTTTTTAGAAGTTCAAATAACCAACAATTATTCTATTCAAACACATTTGGTGGGGGCGTATAATTTACCGAACGTATTATGTGCTGTTGCTGTTGGAAAATATTTTAATGTACCGGAAGAAAAAATAAAATCATCTATTGAAAATTATTTTCCTTCCAACAGTCGTTCGCAAATGATGGAAAAGGGAACAAATAAAATCATATTAGATGCATATAACGCTAATCCATCGAGTATGAAATTGGCTATTGAAAATTTTGCCAAATTACATGTACCCAATAAAGTATTGATGTTGGGTGGCATGGCAGAATTAGGAGATACCAGCCTTGCAGAGCATGAAGCGATCATTGCATTGATTGAAAAACACAGATGGGATAAAGTTGTTTTAGTGGGCGGTGATTTTGCAAAGACAAAACATTCATTGATGTATTTCAATAACTCAATAGAAGCCAAAAATTGGTTTGTGCAACAAAACTTTCAAAACACCTATATATTGATCAAAGGTTCTAGAAGTATGCAAATGGAGAAAGTATTGAGTGATGAATAATTTCATCTTAAAAAATCTTTTAAAAATTAAGTCGTTACTTTTGCCACTCAAATTTTATTGATGGCGACAAATTATTTATGGGCAACATTAACCAATAAATGTCCGCGGTGCAGAGAAGGTTATTTATTTGAAACAAAAAATGCCTACGATTTCAAGAATAATGTGAAGATGAATGAGCAATGCCCCGTATGCCATCAACCAACTGAAATTGAAGTAGGTTTTTATTATGGTACCGGTTATGTGAGTTATGCATTATCGGTTGCCTTTTTAGTAGCCAGTTTTATTGCATGGAAAGTATTGATAGGAATGACTTTCGATATTGAAGATAACAGAATGTTTTATTGGATGGGTGTTACTTTTACATTCTTAATTATTTGTCAGCCACTCATCATGCGATTATCCAGAAGTTTATGGTTGAGTTGGTTTGTGACTTATGATAAACATTGGAAAGAACATCCGCTTCCTAAAAACGAAAGAGTGATTCCGGAACAAATGAATAACTGGTAAAATATGCGGAGAGTAAGAGATTCGAACTCTTGATACCCTTTCGAGTATACACACTTTCCAGGCGTGCTCCTTCAACCACTCGGACAACTCTCCGTTTAAGGGATTGCAAAAGTAACTGTTACAAATTAACAGCCGAATATTTTTTCTGCATTAGCGGTAGTGATACTTGCTACTTCTTCCACGGAAATATTTTTTACTGTTGCAATTTTTTCAACAATAAATTTCAAATAACTGCTTTCATTTCTTTTTCCGCGAAAAGGAACCGGTGTTAAATAAGGTGCATCGGTTTCTAACACTAAATATTTGGTATCGATATGGGCAATCACTTCCGCTAAGCCTGCATTTTTATAGGTGACCACACCACCAATACCCAAATAAAAATTCATATCAATAATTTGTTTTGCTTCTGCTTCATTACCGCTGAAGCAATGAAATATTCCACGCAATCCTTTTTGGGCAAAAGGCAATACGGTTTCAATGGTTTCTTTCATCGCATTACGGGTATGAATCACAATGGGTAATTGTTTATCTAAAGCCCATTGCATTTGTATCTCAAAAGCTTCATATTGTTGTGCAGAAAAACTTATATCCCAATAAAAATCGAGTCCGATCTCTCCTATTGCCACAAAATCTCTCTTATTCAACCACTCTCTGGCAATATGTAATTCTTGATGATAATTGTCTTTAACCGAGCAAGGATGTAAACCCATCATAGGAATGCAAATACCCGGAAATCTTGCTTCCAATAACAACATATCATCAATTATTCCACTATCTATCGCCGGAAGGTAAAACTTAGATACACCAAGGTTTTGCGCAGATTGTATTACCTGCTCAATATCGCTTTTAAACTCATTCAGGTAGAGATGACAGTGTGTATCAATTAAAATCATTATTTCAAAAAAAATTTAGTGCCTGAAAAATAAAATACATCTCATTCCGTTATTAGTATTGTCCATAGATTAATTGTAAATCTAACAGAATAGGAAATATTTAAAGATTGTTTTCATAGGGTACGGATTAAACACGGGCCGGGGTTTTAACCTTGGCCTTTTTTATTGCTTTAAATACATAGCCTTTCTCACTAAAATAAGCCAATACTCGAGGTAAAGCATAACTCATTCGATCCCAAGCTTTGGTACTATCATGAAAAACGATGATACTGCCTTGCTTTGTATAATCTAATACATGCTGCAAACATTTTTCGGGAGATAGTTTTGTATCAAAATCACCGCTTAATACATCCCACATAATAATATTGAATGGTGATTGGTAGTTGGCGAATGATTGACTATTGACTATTGACCATTGACTTCTTTTTATTCTTCCATAAGGCGGACGAAATAAATTAGACTGAATAATGGCAGATGCTTCTTTAATATCATTCAAATAAATTTTATCATTCGTTTTCCATCCATTTAAATGATGGTATGTATGATTACCCACTGCATGATCCTCTTCAATAATTCTTTGATAAATATCCGGATATAATACCACATTTTTCCCAATGCAAAAGAAAGTGGCTTTGGCATTGTATTTTTTTAACTGATCTAATACAAAGGGTGTGGCTGTCTCATGCGGACCGTCATCAAAGCTTAGGTAAATAATTTTTTCTTCGGTTGGGATATCCCAAACAAAAGAGGAGAATATTTTTTTAATGATGAAAGGCGTTTTTACCAGATACATTGTATCAAAGATATTTATTCTCCGTAAGCAATCAGATGAATGGTTTTTCCTTGCCATTTATCTGCTTTACCATGTGTTGCTAAAAATTCGTTTTGTGATTTTTCTGATTGAAATATCCAATCAGCAAAATCTTTCAATGCAAAATATTTTACGAGAGGAATATCATCATTGGGCAAAATGGAATGAATAAAACCAATTAACATGGACGGATAACTGCTCAATAAATAATCTGCTGTAGCAAATACTTCGCAGCCAATAATTCTTTTTCCGGCAATGGCAATAAAACCAGCATAAGCACTATCACTTGTTTTGATTTTGTTGATGAAATAATTTAAATACAAAGAATCAGATCCGGTTGATTGATTATATAAATTAATATAAGGCCAGGTATCTGCTTTTTTATTTTGATTGGTAAACTGTTGATCTATTTCATGCCAAATATCAGCTTGTCGTTTATTGACATCAATTTTTTTACGCAATTGCATATCTACTGTTCCGTTATAATGAAAGGGTTGTGCTTTTTTACTCCACCTGCCTTTCTCTACACAAAACACACTGATATATTCTTCCTTTTTCCCCGGCGGAATAATAACAGATTCCGCCGAAACCCTGTCTTGTTTACCTCCGGTTATTAATTCACCGCTATTGATGAGAATATTTTTTTTTGAATTATTTTTTATCAGCAACACGCCTACATCCGCATCTTTATTAAAATTCATTTCTTTAATGAGCGCCTTGCCTGTTCGCATTGCTTCTTCCAATGAAATAACCTCTTTCGGCAAATCAGCTCTCCACTTAAGATCTGCATCTGACTTGAATTTGACAGGAATGAGTTGTAAACTTTTATAAGTCCAGGCAGAATCGTATTGCACCAACAAGTTTTGATAGATCAATTGTGCAGATACTATTGCAACAATAAAAAAAGATGATATGAAGAGTATTATTTTTTTCAAGCTGCATAAAGATATGCAGTTGAAGTGTGCGACGCAACAGGTGATGCCAATTATACAAGTGTTGGTTACCTAAATTTTCGTTAACTATTACAATTATCTTTGCAGCATGAGTAAAAAAGTAAGAGTACGTTTTGCACCATCACCTACCGGCGGATTGCATTTGGGTGGTGTGCGAACCGTTTTGTTTAATTATTTATTTGCCAAACATAATGGCGGTGATTTTATTGTAAGAATTGAAGACACTGATCAATCAAGATTTGTAGAAGGTGCAGAGCAATATATTTTTGATTGTTTGAATTGGTGCGGATTAGCACCCGATGAAAGTCCGACACATGGCGGACCATTTGCGCCTTACCGACAAAGCGAAAGAAAACCAATCTATAAAAAATATGCGGATGAATTAATAGCAAAAGGTTTTGCTTATTATGCTTTTGATACTGCTGTTGAATTAGAAGCCAAAAGAAAAGAGATCAATAATTTTCAATACAATCATGCAACGCGTTTGCAGATGAAGAATTCTTTAACGCTGAATAAAGATGAAGTTGAAAAATTATTGAATACACAAACGCCTTATGTTATTCGCATTAACATGCCCGTTGATGAAACGATTACATTTAATGATATGATTCGTGGCGAAGTGAGTTTTCATTCTTCACAATCTGATGATAAAGTTTTATTGAAAGCAGATGGAATGCCCACATATCATTTGGCTGTAGTGGTGGATGATTATTTAATGCAGATCACTCATGCTTTTCGTGGTGAAGAATGGTTGCCTTCTGCACCCGTTCATATTTTATTATGGCAATATTTATTTGGTTTAGAGAATATGCCGCAATGGGCACATTTGCCATTAATATTAAAACCTGATGGTAATGGTAAATTAAGCAAACGAGATGGCGACAGGCTTGGCTTTCCGGTGTTTGCGATGGATTGGACGGATCCGAAAACAAATGAATTGACCACAGGATTTAAAGAACGCGGATTTTTACCGGAAGCATTCGTGAATATGTTAGCCATGTTGGGATGGAATGATGGAACCGATCAGGAAATTTTTTCTTTGCAAGAATTGATAGAAAAATTTTCGATGGAACGAGTACATAAAGCAGGTGCAAAGTTCGATTACGAAAAAGCGAAATGGTATAATGGAGAATGGATAAAGAAGTTGCCGGTTTCCGGTTACAAGTTGCAAGTTGCCGGTTTATTGAAAGCAAATAGTATTGAAGCAGATGATAAAAAGTTAACACAAGTGATTGAATTAATAAAAGATCGTTGTACCTTATTAACTGATTTTGTTGTGCAATCATCTTTCTTTTTTAAATCGCCTGAAACGATTGATATTGCTGCAATTCAGCCGAAATGGAATGATCATAAAAATTTATTTTTTATTGAATTGATCCGTGCTTATGAATTAATGCAGTTTTGGAATCATGAGGCTTTAGAAAAAGAATTCAAAGAGATAGCAGCAGCTAACGAAATTAAAGCCGGCGAACTAATGTTACCATTACGCATTATGTTGGTAGGCGGAAAGTTTGGTCCGCACGTATTTAATATTGCCGAAGTATTAGGTAAAGAAGAAACCATTAAACGCATACAACACACATTACAAAAATTGGAAGCACAATAATATTTTGTTCTAATCAAAGCCTGTTATTATCTTTCAACAAATATTCTACATGAAAAATGATAACAGGCTTTTGCTTTTATATTGTTTGGCTGTTATAAAATTTATTTTTCCATTCTTTTTACAGCATCCCGATTATCAACCGCACAGAGATGAGTTTTTATATTTAGCCGAGGGCAATCATATGGCCTGGGGCTTCCTGGAAGTGCCACCTTTATTATCTGTATTTGCCCGGCTTACACATTTTTTGGGTGATACTATGTTTTGGATAAAATTCTGGCCCTCATTATTTGGCGCATTCACTTATATTTTATGCGGACATATTATCATTTCACTCAATGGAAAATATTTCTCTTTATTTCTTGGCTTCTTACCTTTTGTTTTTGGTGCGTATGTGCGGGTGCATTTCTTGTTTCAACCTAACTTTTTAGAAATATTTTTTTATACAGCTATTGCTTATGCCATCATCCGTTTTATTCAAACACAAAAAAATATTTACCTCTATATTTTTGGTATCAGTTGCGGTTTAGGTATGATGAGTAAATATTCCGTCGCTTTTTTCATCATCAGTTTATTAGTGGGTTTACTTATTTCCTCCAAGAGAAAAGTATTTTTGAACAAGCATTTGTATTTCGCTGCTGTATTGGGTTTCATCATTTTCTTACCCAATCTGATTTGGCAATACGATCATAATTTTCCGGTATTGCATCATATGGATGAATTACAAAGAACACAATTGCAATACATCAGTCCGGGTTCATTTTTATTAGATCAGCTACTCATGAATTTTCCCTGTGCATTTATTTGGATCATGGGATTATTATTTACGTTGCTGGCAAAAAAAGGAAGGAACTATATAGCCTTTTTCTTTGCTTACTGTTTGGTAATTATTTTATTATTGGTTTTTCATGGAAAAAATTATTATGCATTAGGATTATATCCGGTATTATTTTCGTTTGGTGCTTATCAATTAGAAAAATTGACATTGGTGCGTGTAAAAATTGCACGTTTTGTTTTTATTACCATTCCATTTTATTTTGGTTTAACCTCTACGCCTATTTCTTTACCTATGTTTGAACGGGATCAATTAGCTGAATTTTTCAGAAAAAAAGATGTGGCCAAATTAGGTGTATTGAAATGGGAAGATCAGCAAGATCATTCATTACCACAGGATTTTGCTGATATGTTGGGATGGAAAGAGATAACAGAAAAAACAGCAAGGGTGTATAATAATATGTCTGAAGCAGAAAAGAATAAAACCATTATTAAGTGTGATAATTATGGTTTATGCGGTGCTTTGAATTTTTATGGAAAACAAATGGGCTTACCGGAAATATATAGCCATAATGCTTCCTTTTTATTGTGGGCGCCTAACACTTATCATGTTACAAACGTGATCACTGTTGGGGAAGATTTCCCCGATACAACAAGAAGTATCGTAAAACAATTTGCAAATATTTCTGTGAAAGATGAATTAAGAGATTCGTTTGCCAGAGAGAATGGCGCTAAAATTATTTTGTGGGAACATGGCAATGAATCAGTATTAAGTAAATTTTTAGAAGATGAAGTAGCAGAAAAGAGGAAAGTATTTTTAAGACAATGATATTATGAATGATTGACTACTTTTGATAAAGATTGTTGGTATAATTGAATTGTATGAAAAGACCTATTCGAGTTTTAGTGGCAAAAGTTGGATTAGACGGACATGATCGAGGTGCTAAAGTTATTGCTACTGCATTAAGAGATGCAGGCATGGAAGTAATTTATACCGGCCTGCGTCAAACGCCTGAAATGGTGGTGAATGCTGCATTACAAGAGGATGTAGATGCCATAGGCATCAGCATTTTAAGCGGTGCACACAATACTGTTTTTCCGAAAGTGATTAATTTAATGAAAGAAAAAAAGATGGATGATGTATTATTGACCGGTGGCGGTATTATTCCGGAAGATGATATGCAATCATTACATAAAATGGGTGTTGGAAAACTATTTGCTCCCGGCACACCTACTTCAGCTATTGCCAATTACATTATTGATTGGGTAAAAGAGAAAAGAAATTTTTAGCGATCTAACCATTTTTTGAACGAAGGTGCTTTTTCTCTGCTCACATCTATTTCCATTTTCAAAGGTCCTTTAAGTGTTACAGCCAATTTCTGATTTTCATGCGGTTTTACACTTTGAATAGAATTGATATGAATGATATGTTGTCTGTTGGCACGATAAAATAATTTGGGATCTAATAACTCCTCAATATCTTCTAAGGTAGTGAAGTCTGAAATATATTTATCGCCATTGAATGTGTAGAGATAATTTAAATTTTCTCTTACAAAGCAGGCAATATCTTTCGTTTCAACTGGTATCCAATTATTACAAACACTTACAATAAATTTTTCTTTATATAATGGCGGCTGAATTTGGGGATGTTGTAAATTATTGAGCAATTGCAGAATATCATTCGGTAGTTTTGATTTATTTCCCACTAATTTTCTGCATTTATCAATCGCTGCTTTAAGATCGTTCTCATCGATCGGTTTTAATAAATAATCAACGCCATTTACTTTAAATGCCCGAATAGCATATTCATCATACGCAGTAGTAAAAATTACCGGACAGGATAATTGATATTGCTCAAACAATTCAAAACTCACTCCATCACTTAATTGAATATCCATAAATAAAATATCAGGTTCAGCATTTTGCATAAACCATTTCTTAGCTGTTTTCAAGCTGGGCAAGGTTTCTATTACTTCTACATCAGCAGCAACAAAACTAATTTTGTTCTTTAATTCTTTGGCAATTAAACTCTCATCTTCAATAATTAAAGCTTTCATATCAACGGGATTTTTACAATAAAACATTGTTCTTTTTCTTGAATGATCACAGGTTTATCGGAAAGATATTTGTACAGTGATCTTAAGTTATCCAATCCTTGTTTATTACTGGTTTCTACAAACTTTTTTCGCTGCAAATTATTTTTAACAATCAGAAAATTATTTTCTACATAAATATTAATTTGCAACGGCGCTTCTTCATCGATCACATTATGCTTGATGGCATTCTCGATTAAATTTTGTAAAGTAACCGGTGCAATTTTTCTGTGATCATATTGTTCGGGCACATTGATATTTACCTGCAAACCTTCATTGAATCTCATTTTCTGTAAGCGAATAAAAGTGGCAACGAATTTAATTTCATCTTTCACATGCACTAATTCATTGTCTTTGCTTTGTAAAATATAGCGATATATCTTACTCATGTTATCCAAAAACTCTACAGCCATTTTTTGATCAACACGTATCAAACTACTTAATGAGGTTAGTGAATTGAAAAGAAAATGCGGGTTTAAATGCTGTTTCAGGTTTTCATACATTACTTGCGTTTTCTCTTTTTCCAAAGCCTGTGCTTTTGTTTCCAATCCAAGAATCTGACGATGTCTTTTTAATCTGTTCAGATACAAAGAATACAATCCGTAAACAGAAATCATTAACAACAAAACAATAAACCACCATTTTTTATAAAACGGAGTTTGAATAAAAAATGGGATCCGCACTTCATTGGATTCCCAATTGCCTTTATGGTCTGTGGCTTTAACTATAAATGTGTAGTGCCCGCCGGGAATATTGGTGTAACTCACTGATCTTCGGCTTAAACAATATATCCAGTCTTTATCGAAGCCTTCTAATTTTTATGCATAATGATATAATTCAGGTCGTTTAAAATCTATTGCTGCAAATTCAAAATAAAAAGAATTTTCATCCGATTGTAAAATAAGTTGACCCTTTTCTTTTATTTCGTTTTCGAAATATTTATCAATAGAATTAACTGCCATGATACTCACCACCAGATTATTTTTTCTTTTTTGTAATGCTGAGTTAACAGGTTCAAATTCATAATAACCACCTTTTGCTAATAGCCACATTTTGCCATTCATTCTTTTTACTATCCTTGTAAATCCTCCCGGTTGATTCAATCCGTCCCTCAATCCATAATTAATAATGGCTTTTCTTCTTTCATCAATGCTACAAACCGAATAGGTGTTATCTTCTACTCCCCAAATCAACCCTTTATCATCTTCACATAATCCAACAACATTATCTGAATTCAACCCATTCTTGGTAGTTAATTTTTCAACAAAGAGAGGTTGTTCGTGGTTACAATCAATTTTAATTAATTCAGAAGTTGTAGAGAGCCATAAAAATCCCTTACTGTCAACATAAGCATCAAATACTTTCATCTCATTTAAACCCGGTAAAATTTTATTAATGAATGATGCTTTCTGAATTTTATCGATAGTAGGATCATAAAAACCAACAAAACCGCGATTACTGATTAGCCAAACCCTTTCCTTCTTATCTGTCACAATACTAGAGATAAAATTGGTTGGAATGAAATGCCCACTATCTGCTTCGGCAAAAAAATGAGTAAAAGAATTTTGGGAAGAATTGTATCTGAAAACACCATTAGGAGTAGTGCCAAACCAAACATTATTCAGCCTTTCGAACGCAAAACATGAATAAGAATTAGAATTGACATTTTGATACAATGGAGGTTGTATGGTAAGGGCTAATTTTTTTGAAAGTTTATCATAGTAATAAATATAATCACCGGTTAATACCCATATATGACCGGCACGATCTTTTGAAATCTGATAAATCGCTCGAACAGAACTATTTTCATTATACAATTTGGCAATAGGATATAGTGTTTGTTTTCCGGTATGCTTATCCTTTATATATAGTCCATCGCCACCAAATGTACCAATCATCAAAATATCCTCATCCTCCCAAAGGTCTAAAAGACTAAATCGATTTTGTAATTCTTTTTTTTGTAGAATGAATTTATTAAAATGGAATTTATATTCCGGTCTTTCAATTTTTAATATCCCATTTTCATAGAGCGCCCAAAAATTATCATCTTTATCTCTGATCAATTTACTCAAATTCTCAGCAGGCAGATTTTTTGTTTGATGCAGCTCATTATAAATAGTAAACTTCCTGCTCCGAGTATTAAACATGGCAAAACCAACATCAGAAGTACCTAAATAAATTTCAGAATCTGAAACGGGTACTAAGTAATTAATATTATTGGCAATAACAGATCTTGGTTTAGCGGGATCAATTTTAAAAACTTCTTCCTTTTTAGTTTGAAGGTCATAACTATACAATCCTCCGCCAAAAGATGCAAGCCATAATTTGTTTTGTATACGAGTAATATTTCTGAAATTATCATCTCTCCAATCGCTTGCTTTTGCAGGTCGATGATTTTGCCGATGCATTTCATGCGTTACTTTATTAAAAGTGTACAACCCATCCGGTGTAGCCATCCAAAATAGTCCATGCTCATCTTCATAAATATCCAATACCCGATTATAAAATTTTCGTACTTCCGGCGCAAAATAGGGATCGTTGGGTGGCACTACATCAAATATTTCAGCCTTACCGGATTGTTTATCTACTTTAACCAACCCCGTTCTGGTGATACCTAACCAAAGAATATTGTCTTTATCAAAATAAATAAATTCAATGCCACCGGGCTTTTCACTTGTATGTAATGCAGGAAAGTGTATGTTGATATTAGTAAAACTCGAATTGAAAGGGTTAAACTTTACCAATGTGCCATCCAATAAAACCAACCAAATATTCTTATCTCTGTCTTCAGCAATTTTTTGAGAGGAGTTTGAAAACCCAATTGTATTATTATAAACTCTAAAAGAGTAACCATCGTGTCTTATCAAGCCCTCGTTTGAAGACATCCACAAATAGCCGGTACTTCCCTGAACAATATCGGTTACACTTTTAGTGCTGATATTATTAAACTCACCAAAACGAGTAACTATAAATTCACCTGAATTCTGTGATAATGAAATGATATATATAAGCAGTAAGAAAAAAAATATAGAAGTCCTTTTAATCATAATGCATATTTGATAATTCATCCATTCAATCCATCAAGTTAAAATATTTTTTTAATTCAATGCTTCTGTCATTAATTTATTAACTTCTTCATTTCCTTTCAGCCAGGCATTTTCTATCTCTTCATTCCAATCTTTGCCAATACCTTTTTTTAAAGTAAAGAGCAATGCTTCGGTGATATAAGGATAATATTTGGGTGTAATGCCATAGCCGGCATATAGTTCGGCTAATTCTTTTATTTTATGTTTTCTGTTATGCAGCTCCTCTAAATGAAATATGATAGTATTTAAAAAGTCGATCAACAAACCGGATTGCCTTTCTAATGAATATTTGAACAAAGAGGCTAAAGAAGGATTTTTATGCAACAAATGCCCATAAAAAAGATCTCCCAATGTAGTGGGTTCTATCTGACGGAATATTTTCCAACTGCTTTTAATTAAAAAGATTTCTTTTTCAGTCATTTCAATTCAATTGGGTTACAAATCCAAACATCACCGGATGATTCTAAAAAGGTTTTCTGATAGGCTTAAAAAAAAGCAACCATTCTAGACAAAACGGTTGCTACTAAAAGTCCCCTCTGTGAAAAAAATTTAACTCAACAATTAATTAGTTTGGCAACAAAGTTCTTCTTCATTCATTTGTTTTTTCTTGACAGAAGAATCAGCTTTATCCTCACTCGACTTATTTATTTTAATTCCTTCAACGGAAGGAATGATACTTATTTTTTGTTGATTACCTGATTTAACTGCTAATATCAACGCAGTTGATAAACTAATTCGGCGTTTCATGGAAATTGGATCTTGAAATGGATATTGTAAAAATGGTTTTTATTAATGGTGCTCAAAAAAATTCATCTGTTAAGCCCTCATTATTTCAAATGAAGCGTGGTAAATTTCAATTGAAGCGTTTGTCATAGGATATTGGCTATTGTATTAACTAAATATTCTTGTTACAAAATGCATCACATTCTCTTCTCCTTTCTTAAATCCATAGGCTTGCCCGCCATATACATTGGAATTTCTGCCTTTGATATTGTATTGAGGAATATGATAGGAGAAAAGGAATATCAAAAAACCACAAGCTATCATTGAAATGATCAAACCATGTTTTAGTTTATGGTAATTGATCTTGATTTTTAATCTCTTTTGCATGTTTTTAATATTTACAAGGCAAAATTGTAGTGAGAACGCATGCTTAAAAAAAATTACTGCATCATCAGTAGCAATAATTGAATGAGGCGTGCTGTTAACAGAATAAAGCGTTTTAAAGGGGCTATATTGATTTTCATCAAGCATTGAAAAAGATATCATACTCGTTTCATCTTCTTTTTTACCCACTTCAATAAAAATGACGCACGATTGAAGTGATGCTATTTTTTTAATGTTAATCCCTTAAGCATCTTTACATCAGCAAAACAGAACTACACATATTTCCGAAAAAACATCATCCTTCAACAACGAATTCCAATATCAAAAAACTAATCTAATCCTTATCCTTATTACCACTTGCCGGCATCTTAAACATGTCGGCATTTTATTTTCTTACTCTTTTTTACAATTTTTTATTTAGCAAAATCCAAACTTCATTAGTTCTCGTAATTGTTATAGTTGACAAAAAAATATTGCGAGTATAAAATCCAATGTCTGGGAAACTATCCAATAGCCTTCACAAGCCGATATCAATTTTACTTGTTGAAATTGAATATCGGCATACTTATGAATGAATACTAAAAACAAAATTTATTATTAGTAGGGCATCATTAACTTAGCTGAATAAATTATTGATGTTATGCCATACCAAACATTGTTAACCTCTTTAGAGAATGGAATATTTACTATTACCATTAATCGTCCTGATAAATTAAATGCACTCAATCAACAAGTAATGAGCGATTTGAATGAAGTGATGAATGAAGTGTATACTAACAATGAAATTAAATCTGTAATTATTACGGGAGCAGGACCAAAAAGTTTTGTGGCAGGTGCTGATATCAGTGAGTTTATCGGCGCATCTGTTGAAGAAGGAAAAGCGTTGACAAAAAAAGGACAAGATATTTTTTTTAAGATAGAACATTCGCCAAAACCTGTTGTGGCTTGTGTAAACGGATTTGCATTAGGTGGCGGTTGCGAGTTGGCAATGAGTTGTCATTTTAGAATAGCGAGTGATAATGCAAAATTTGGTCAGCCGGAAGTGAATCTTGGATTGATTCCCGGTTATGGCGGCACACAACGTTTAACCCAATTGATCGGTAAAGGAAGGGCGATGGAATTATTGATGAGTGCTAATATGATTGATGCAGCTACTGCATTGCAATATGGTTTGGTAAATTATGTGGTATCTCAAGATGAATTAATGAATAAAGCCATTGCTATTTTAAATATAATTAACAGCAAAGCACCGATTGCTGTTGCAGGATGTATTGCTGCTGCCAATGCTGTTTTTGATGAAACCAAAAATGGTTTTGAAGTAGAAGTAAATGAATTTGGGAAATGTTTTGGCACAGAAGATATGAAAGAAGGCACTACAGCTTTCTTAGAAAAAAGAAAAGCTGAGTTTAAAGGGAAGTGATTAAACGAATTTTATCGAATTAACTATTCTTAATTTTCAAAAAATTAGTTTAATCCGATAAAATCCGTGCCATAAATTCATTGCTCCACCAATTGCTCATCCATCAAATACCCTTCAATACTGCTTAAATGTGGTTTTGCTTTTGCCGAATTAATAACTACAGAAACTTCCGATACCTCTTCTGCAGGAAATGTGACAATTCTTTTCTTACCCACTGTTGTAATGCTGATTTTTTTTATTTCTGTTCCATGATTACTAAGATGGATATCTAATTTTTTTATCAGCTGCCCGAATTGAATATCTTCTTTTAACACAATGCAATTCATTTTCACCGGTTCTTTTAAAATTAAAAAAGTAGTCACTTCTGTTTTTCTGTATTCCGATTTATCTGAATGTTCTTTATCCATCTGCATGGCATGTTTCAATACATTGTTCTTAAAACTTTGATCTCTTAATTTTTTAAACCCAATCAATGCCAATGAATCATTTGAATTAATCAACCCTCTTCCGTCCGGCGGTACATTCAATAATAAATTAGCGCCTCTGCCCACACTCTTTAAATACAGACTGAATAAGGCTTCCGGCGATTTTACTTTTGTATCTTCTTTGGCATGATAAAACCAACCCGGCCGAATACTTACATCACACTCAGCAGGAATCCAATTTTTGCCATACATATTTCCTGCATTCAATGTATCAGTTGATGGTGCTTTAAT
Organism: uncultured Chitinophagaceae bacterium; assembly: GCA_903881425.1. Taxonomy (GTDB): domain Bacteria; phylum Bacteroidota; class Bacteroidia; order Chitinophagales; family Chitinophagaceae; genus CAILAF01. The sequence goes on from CAIRTF010000005.1 coordinate 18,568, forward strand.
GCCCGGTGCAAATCCAACCGTATCTAATAAATTCCAATTGGTTGTTCCCGCTATACCATTTTCATTTCCAACCCACCGAATATCCGGACCAACATCACTAAACACAACTGTTGATGGAGAAATATCACGAACAGTTTTTATAAACTTGTTCCAATCATACACTTGTTTTTTTCCGTTTGGTCCCTCACCATTGGCACCATCCCACCACAATTCCCAAATGGGTCCGTAATTAGAAAATATTTCTTTCATCATATTTACAAACACATCATTATAATCTGCTGTTCCGTATTTAGGATGATTTCTATCCCATGGAGAAATATATACGCCAAACTTTAATCCATATTCTTTACAAGCATCGCTTAATTCTTTTAAAATATCACCTTTACCATTTTTGTATTTACTTTCACGAATAGTATGTGTGGAATATTTACTGGGCCACAAACAAAAGCCATCATGATGTTTTGCAGTGATGATGATTCCCTTTGCTCCTGCTTCTTTTGCAATTCTGCACCATTGTTTGCAATCGAGCTGTGACGGATTAAATATTTCTTCCTGTTCATTTCCTTTGCCCCATTCAAGATCAGTAAAAGTATTCGGACCAAAATGCATGAAAAAATAAAAGTCCATATCATGCCATTGCAATTGAGCTTTGCCGGGTAATGGATTTGTATTGATTAAATTTTGTGCAAAAGAGGTACAACTAATCAATAAAAAAAAGGCGATAATATATTTCCTCATGAATAAATAATTACATCGAAATTAGGCAAAAGCCGCATCCCATTTTTTTATAGCTGATAATTTAACAGCACGTAACTTTGCATCGCCAAAATAAATCATCATTTTAAAAATAGTTATATGGAATATAGAATTGAGAAAGATACCATGGGCGAAGTTAAAGTACCGGCACATGTATATTGGGGCGCACAAACAGAAAGAAGTGTGGAGAATTTTAAAATTGCACAAGACATCAATAAAATGCCAAAGCCCATTATTCAGGCATTTGCATATTTAAAAAAAGCGGCAGCATTGGCCAATTTTGAATTGGGTGTTTTACCTGAGGAAAAGAAGGATTTGATTGCACAAGTCTGTGATGAAATATTAACAGGAAAATTAGATGATCAATTTCCTTTAGTGGTTTGGCAAACAGGCAGTGGCACGCAAAGTAATATGAACGTGAATGAAGTAGTGGCTTATCGTGCACATGTTATAAAAGGCGGTTCATTGAATGATAAAGAAAAATTTATTCATCCCAATGATGATGTCAATAAATCGCAATCATCTAACGATACTTTTCCAACAGCCATGCATATTGCTGCCTATAAAATGTTGGTGGAAGTAACCATTCCGGGAATTCAAAAACTGCATGATACATTGGCTGAAAAAAGTAAAGCATTCATGCATGTAGTTAAAATAGGCAGAACACATTTTATGGATGCAACGCCATTAACTGTTGGACAAGAATTCAGTGGCTATGTTTCTCAATTGGCACATGGATTGAAAGCCATTAAAAACACATTGGCACATTTAAGTGAATTGGCATTGGGCGGAACAGCTGTGGGAACAGGCATCAATACGCCAAAAGGTTACGATGTTCTGGTTGCCAAAAAAATTGCTGAATTAACAGGCTTACCATTTATTACTGCGGAAAATAAATTTGAAGCATTGGCTGCACATGATGCTATTGTTGAAGCACATGGTGCTTTAAAAACAGTTGCAGTTAGCTTGATGAAGATTGCTAATGATGTAAGAATGTTATCATCAGGTCCGCGTTCAGGTATTGGCGAATTATTTATCCCGGATAATGAACCGGGTTCATCTATTATGCCGGGCAAAGTGAATCCAACTCAGTGCGAAGCATTGACCATGATTGCTGCTCAAGTAATGGGCAATGATGTTACTATTGGTATTGGTGGCAGCAACGGTCATTTTGAATTGAATGTTTTTAAACCGGTGATGATCTATAATTTCTTACACAGTGCCAGATTGATTGGCGAAGGATGTGTTTCTTTTAATGATAAATGTGCAGTGGGTATTGAACCAATCGAAGCGAATATTAAAAAACATGTTGACAACAGTTTAATGTTGGTTACTTCTCTTAACACAAAGATTGGTTATTATAAAGCAGCAGAGATCGCTCAAAAAGCACATAAAGAACATACTACATTAAAAGAGATGGCTGTTAAACTTGGTTATGTAACTCCCGCAGAATTTGAAGAGTGGGTAATTCCTGCAAATATGGTTGGAAAATTAGACTGATCAATTTAAACATCATATTAA
>CAIRTF010000006.1 GCA_903881425.1 uncultured Chitinophagaceae bacterium
TCTCTGTAGATTGTTTTGGCTTCTGTTCCATGTCATTTTTGGTTTAATGATTAATGATGGAAACACTCTACTAATTTAGACTATATTTTGTCCACTTTATGCTGACGATTTACATTAAGATGAAGGAAGTATTGGATGTTTGGTCAAAAATGAAAGAGAAACAAACTGTTCCGCTTTTACTCAATAATATAGAAAAGGAGCGAATAACTTTAGATAAACTCTTTCTTGAAATAATAGGATTTAATAAAAAGGAGATTGAAAAAGTTCTTCCCGAACTTTACAAATTCCTACATAACATTGTTTCGGGTCGGTTGTTAAAGGCACAGAGTTTAAAAGGTGTAAAGACACAACGCAACAAAGTTGAATTTAGTGTTTATGTTGAACAACTAAAAGAAATGCTGATAGATGGAAAAATAGATGCAAAAAATACTTTTAAGTTCGCTAAACAGTTAGAAAAACTAGTTCGTGAAATTTCATCAGAAAGCAAATTGCAAAAGAAAATATTAGATACTTATTGGAAAGAAAAGTTCGGGGAACTTTTTGATGAAAAAGAAATCGCAAATAGGCAACAACAAAAATTATTTTAACGACACATTTAGGTGACACGAATTCGGGTGATGCAGATAACACGAACTGTGCATAAAAACAAATAAATCAGGCTATTTTTTTATAATAATTTCTGTCGAACAAAGTTTCGTTTTTTACAACAGCAAAAACCTGTTTTAATAGTTTATTTGCCACAGCAATTACTGCCAGTTTTTTATTCTTTCCTTTAGCCACTAACCGATCAAATAATTGCTTGCAGGGATGGGGGCGGACGGAAGCCGTGTTTCAACTTTTTATTTTGTCTCGTCCTGAAATAGGTTGAGTAAAAATCAACCTAAATGGAATTCTTAACACCGGGGCAAGTCGGAATGTATAATATCAGAAACTAAAACCAAGTAATTCATTTTGCGATAATGTCTGCTGTTCACCGCTTTGCAAGTTTTTCAATACACAATTATTTTCTGCTAATTCCTTACTGCCAATGATAACGGCGTAAGGAATTTGTTTTTTATCGGCATATTTAAATTGCTTATCAAACTTGGTATTCTCATGGAATATTTCGCAGCGAATATTTTTGTTACGTAGTTGTTGCATCAGCTCAAATGCTTGTCTGCTCTCGTTTTCACCGAGATTAAAAAATAAGACTTGTGTACTAGTTTCAATTTCATCAGGAAATAATTTCAGTTCTTCCATTACATCATAAATCCTATCCACACCAAAACTTATTCCCACACCCGGAATATTCGGTACACCAAATAATCCGGTAAGATCATCATAACGTCCACCACCACCAATGCTGCCCATTGTAACATGCTTGGCTTTTATTTCGAAGATGATACCGGTGTAATAATTTAAACCACGAGCAAGAGTGAAGTCAATGGTCAATGGTGAATGGTGAATAGTGAAGTTTAGCAAATATTCAATTTCTTCAATACCTTTTTTTGCAGTTGCATTTTCGTCAGCTAATTTTTTTATTGCAATTAATTTTTCTTCATTGCTTCCGCGGATAGATAAATATTTTTCAATGATATTGATTTGATTTTCATTCAATCCTCTTTGTACTAATTCTTCTTTAACTTTTTCAATTCCAATTTTATCTAATTTATCAATGGCAACTGTTATATCAATCATTTTATCTGCACCGCCGGATAGTTCAGCGAGCGCTGCTAATATTTTTCTGCTATTAATTTTTATTTCAACATCAATGCCTAATTTTTCAAAAACAGTGGCGTAAATATTAGCCAACTCTACTTCATTCAATAAACTATTACTGCCTACCACATCTGCATCGCATTGATAAAACTCACGGTAGCGGCCTCTTTGCGGACGATCAGCTCTCCACACCGGTTGTATTTGATAACGTTTAAAAGGGAAAGTCAACTGACCATGATTCATGGCAACATAACGTGCAAATGGAATGGTGAGATCATAACGCAATGCACGCTCTGTAATATTTTTATTATTCTTTCCTTCTAATATTTTTTCAAAATCTTCTTTTGCCTGCTCGTGTTTTGCAGGATTATCTAAACCGTTATTTAAAATTTTAAAGATCAATTTATCGCCTTCCTCACCATACTTGCCCATCAATGTTTCTAAGTTTTCCATGGCAGGTGTTTCCAATGGTTGAAAGCCATACAATTCAAAAACATTTCTAATGGTATTAAAAATATAATTGCGTTTGCGAATGGTTACTGCATTAAAATCTCTTGTGCCTTGTGGTATGCTTGGTTTCATGTTCAATCAAAAGTGAAAGGGCAAAAGTATAAAGTAAAATAGTCTTATCGAATTGTTTTTATTGGCTGATTTGAATGCCGGCATATTTTTCAATTATTTCATCGCATGCTTTATTGATCATGTCAAATACTTTGTGGTAGCCTTCTTCAGCACCATACCATGGATCGGGCACGCTTCTGTTTTCATTCGGATATAATTCATTCAGCAGCAAATCTACTTTTTGTTCGTTCCAATTATTACGACTGATTCTTTTCACCTCTGCATAATTTTCTTCATCCATCACATATATCTTATCAAACTCAATCATGTCTTCTTTCATGAATTGTCTTCCTCTTAAATGCGAAATATCAATGCTATTCAGTTTCGAAACTTTCTGCGATAACCGATGCGGAGGTTCATCCTTATGATAATTGGCAGTGCCGGCACTATCTACCAACCAATTCAATCCATGCTGTTTTGCCTTATGTTGTAAAATGCCTTCTGCCAAAGGACTTCGGCAAATATTGCCAAGGCATACCATCAAAATCTTCATAGCTTAAAAGTAATTAAAGATTTAAGTATTGTTTGCAATTATTGCAACTTGTTATTCAGAGCTTGGTTCTTTTTATTTATGGAATTTATTCAATGCAGCATCTTAATAACAAACAAGCGCTCTGTTTTAAATTATTCAATCATCAATAAAAATTAATTGTATGAAAGCAGAACTTATTTTGCAGAGCGATGTGCTTGACATTGTTTTCGAAAACAAAAATAAAAGTTATGGAGCTTATGAATTACGAAAACAATATCGAAGAAGATTATTCAAATCTGTTTCCATAACTATTGCAGTGGTTATTCTATTTGCCTCTTTGATGAGTTGGAAAATTCCACGAAAAAAAGGAGGTATTGCTTTTTTACCGGATGATGTAACACTTCATGAATATGCCATTAAAAAGGTTGAACCTAAAACGACTGAACCAAAAAAGCAACCTTCACCACAACATCCAGAACAAAAACAATTTACAGCACCAATTATTATTAAAACTGACAGTACCAATGTGCCTGATCAAAAAAGTTTGGATAAAAGTGTAATCAGCACCATCAATAAAGCAGGAAGCGAGGCAGGCATTGATGATGTAACACCACCGCCATCAGAAACATCCGGTAACGGAAATGCAGTAGCGGCAAAAGAAATTAAAGAAGAAGAAGTTATTCCTATTTATGATGCGCAAGTAATGCCACAATATCCCGGCGGAATTGATGCATTAAAAAAATTCATTCAGCGAAATACACAGCAACCGGATGATTTGGAAGAAGGGCAACGAATTGTAGTGGTGGCGCAATTTGTAGTGGATGCAAACGGTAACATCACTCATATTGCCATTGAACAAAAAGGAAGAAAAGATTTAGATATGGAAGTAATGAAAGTGATTAAAAAAATGCCTCAATGGATTCCGGGTAAACAAAATGGCCGATCTGTACCGGTTTATTTCCGATTGCCCATTACTTTTATGCCTCAGGAATAAAATTATTAATTAAATTGCCCGTCCCATATCAATTGATTGTTAAATGGAACATGAATTCCGCGATAAGCAGAGAAAAAATTATATTTTGGTGCGCATGGCCCGGGACATGGTAATGGCATTATTATATTTAACCATGGCGGTATTTTTATTCTTTGGTGAAAGATGGAAGATTGAACAGATTATGGCCTTGGGAACGGCATTCAGTTATTTTTTTGGAAGCATTTGTTTATTGTATGGCATATTTAGGGTGTACAGAGGAATAAAGAGAGATTATTAACATGAAACTATTATTGATCATTACTATTGCAGCGATGGGGATGTTATTTGTTTCATGTAACAATGTGACTAAAGACAAAAACAGCATTCAGGATTCGCCCAGGCAAGGAACTATCTATATCAGTGTAGATGAAAGTTTCAAGCCGGTGATTGAAGAGCAAATAAAAGTTTATCAGTCTTCTTATCCTGATGCACATATCATCGCATCGTATAAATCGGAAGTAGATTGTTTCAGGGATTTGCAGAAAGATAGTACCAGAATGATTATTGTGGCAAGAGGATTAAAAAAAGAGGAATCTGATTTTTTTGAGAATCAATTATCTTTCCGACCCAGATATGATGATGTAGCATACGATGCAGTGGCTTTGATTGTCAATATCAAATCGAAAGACACTGTATATACTTTGCAAGAAGTGAGAAATATTTTGTCCGGTAAAAAAAATGTTGAAGCAATAGTTGATGGAAATAATGCTACCAGTACCGTAAGGTTTTTGCAAGACAGTGTTTTAAGAGGAGCAGCTTTTGGCAAAAATGTTACAGCAGCGCATGGTAGTCATCAAGTGGTAGAAACTATATCCAATAAGGAAAACGCCATAGGTTTTGTAGGATTGAGTTGGGTGGGAGATTCTTATGATCCGCAACAACGAGCAAATCTGAAAAAAATTCGCTTATGTTTGTTGGAGTGTACAACTTGTGGTGAAAAAGGCTTTTTTGCCAAGCCAACACAAGCAACCATTACTTATATGCAATATCCTTTGGCAAGGCCTTTGTATTGTATAGTAAAAGAGAATGCAACCGGATTGGGAACAGGCTTTATGAATTTTATGAATTTGGAAAGAGGGCAATTGATTTTCAGAAGAGCATTTTTAGCACCGGCAAAAATGAATTTGAATAAAAGAAAAACCAACATTTCAGAGCAAGAATAAAAACAACTATTAAACACCACACGATGAAGAAGACCATTTCTTTTTTTGTTGCAGTAGTATTATCTGCGAATGTGCTGATGGCACAAAGTGTACAGGATGGTATTAAACTCCTGAATTACGAAAAAAATAAAAGTGCCAGAGAGTTATTACAAAAATTGTATGATGGCAATTCAAAAGATCCTCAAACCATTTATTGGTTAGGTCAGGCTTTTATTGCATTGGATGATATTAAAGGCGCAAAAGCATTGTACGAAAAAGCCATGAATGATGGTGTGAATGATCCATGGATTTGGGTTGGATCAGGCCATGTGCAATTATTAGAAGCCGGCGATGTGAATGCGGCCAAACAAAAATTTGAACAAGCCATTACTTCAACAACAGAAACCAAAGGAAAAAACAAAGGCAAGCCCAGTGCAGCTATTTTAAATGCCATTGGCAGAGCGAATTCTTTCGGGCATTTAAACGGCATTGCAGGCGATAGCAAATTTGGAGATGTATTATACGGTATTGAAAAATTAAAACAAGCAGAAGCTATCGATCTGACCAATCCGGATATCGCTATCAATGAAGGATTAAGTTATCGCAAATTAGGTGGCGAATATGGTGGAGATGCGCAAAAAGCTTTTGAAGAAGCTATTCATCGCGATCCTAAAAATGCCCGTGCCATGTATTTAACAGGTAAAATATATGTAACACAGAATAACAAAGAATCTTTGGAAACTTATTTCAATAATGCTATTGCAGCTGACCCAACTTTTCCTCCGGTGTATCTTGCCTTATTTGAATTTTATTCTGATAAAGATGTAAATAAAGCAAAAGATTATATTGATAATTTCTTAAAGTATGCCGATAAAGATCCGAAGAATGATTTTTATTATGCTGATTATTTATTCCGTGCAGGTAAATACAATGAGTCATTAGCTAAAGCAAAAGAAATAGAAGCATCAGCAGGTATTGCTGCTGTTCCTGCGTTGAATATTTTATATGCATATAATTATGACAGAACAGGCGATTCTGTTTTAGCAAAATCTTATGTTGAAAAATATTTCGCTTCAGTTCCTGTATCAGAAACCAAACCGGCTGATTATAATCTGGCAGTAAAAATTTTATCTAAATTTCAGGGAAGTGAAACCGCAGCTGTCGGGTATTTGCAAAAAGCAATCGATGCTGATTCAACCAAAGCAAATAAGATGGATTTTACCAATAAGGCCATTGAAATTTATGGAAAATCAAAAATGTACACTGATCAGTTAGTATGGTTAAAAAAATTGCAAGACTTAAAAGGCGTTCCTCCAAATGAATATGATTTTTTTAGATTAACGAGTACTGCATTTAATGCAAAAGATTATATTCAAACAATGGCTTATGCAAAAGATTATATGACAAATTTCCCTGATAAACCGCAAGGATATTCTTTTTATAGAAGATCTTCTATAGCAGCCGATCCTGATACTTCTAAGGGAATTGCAATGGGAGCTTTGGATGTGTTAGATTCTCTTTATTCAAGAGATAAAGTAAAAAACAAAAAGCAAATATTCAATAACCTTTATTTTCAATTGAGTTATTATGTATATAAAACAAAAGAATTGGAAAAGGCTTTAGAAATAACAGACAGAATGTTAGATCTATACCCTGAAGCAGGTGGCGAAGAAAATAAATATGCTTTAGATACTAAAGCCACCATACAAGAGGGGATTAACAAACAAAAAAATCCTAAATCTGGCAGTAAATCAAGTGGCGGAGCCGCTCCTCCAAAAAATAAATAAAGAAATAACTCCTCTCGACAGAGGAGTTTTTCTTTTGTATGCTTTGCAAGCTTATTTTTGCAACTCATTTCAATCTGAGCCATGAATCTGATTTCTTTCATTTTAGATGCAACAGATAATACAGCTGCTAATTATTTTCCTATCGGTATTCAATTAATTTTTGCTGCAGGCTTTGTGGCGGCTATGCTTGCTTTATCGGCATGGGTGGGACCGAAACGTAAAACAAGCGATAAGTTAGAAACTTTTACCAGTGGTATCGCTACTCACGGAGATGCACGTCAGCCCATCGCCATTAAATATTTTTTAGTAGCAATCTTATTTGTATTGTTTGATGTGGAAGTGATTTTCTTTTATCCTTATGCCATTAATTTCAGGGCATTGGGGTGGGATGGCTTTCTGGCTGTATTGATGTTTGTTGCTTTTTTCCTGATAGGCTTTATTTATATCATCAAAAAAGGAGCATTGGATTGGGAAGACTAACAACTATTTTAAATATTGAATGTTAAATCATAAATGTTCATTTAAAATTTTTCATTCAAAATTCAACATAATCATATGCGTCCGGTACGTTTTAATATTCATCCGAAAGAAGCAAAAATTGAAACTGCTGTTAGTATGGCAGAAGCTCCTAACGGATATAGTGGCGAAGGATTCTTCACCGCAAAACTTAGTGATGTAGTTGGATTGGCCAGAAAAAACTCTTTATGGCCGTTACCATTCGCCACTTCTTGCTGCGGTATTGAATTTATGGCTACAGCTGCTGCACATTATGATCTGGCTCGTTTTGGTGCGGAGCGTATGGCATTTACACCTCGTCAATGTGATTTGATGATGGTAATGGGAACGATCTCTAAAAAAATGGCGCCTGTTGTTAAACAAGTTTATATGCAAATGGCCGAACCACGTTGGGTGATTGCTGTTGGTGCTTGTGCAAGCAGTGGCGGCATATTTGATACATATAGTGTATTGCAGGGAATTGATCAGGTAGTGCCTGTTGATGTGTATGTGCCCGGTTGTCCGCCAAGGCCGGAAGCCATTTTGGATGGGTTTATGCGTATCCAGGATTTAGTGGCTAATGAAAGTATCCGCAGAAGAAATAGCGAACAATACAAAGCATTGATGGAGAGTTACGGTATTGAATAAATGTTGAATTAAGAATTATGTCTTTAACAAACGATAGAATTAAACAAAGATTAATAGAGAAATTTGGAGAGCCTGTTTCCGGGTTTGAAGAACTGTATGGTTTACTTTCTTTTGAAGCACCCAAAGAAATGAATTTAAAAATATTACAGTTTTTATTTGATGATGATGAATTGAAATTTCGTTTCTTAACCGATTTGTGTGCGGTAAATTATCCTGATGATAAAGGAAGAGAATTAGCTGTTGTATATCATTTGCATAATCTCGTAGATAATATTCGTTTGCGTTTTAAAGTGTTTACAAATGTGCAAGAACCGGATGTATTTACAGCATCAAAATTATTTAGTTCGGCAAATTGGATGGAAAGAGAAACCTATGATTTTTTTGGCGTGAATTTTATTGGTCATCCAAATTTAAAAAGAATATTGAATGTAGACGAGATGGATTATTTTCCATTAAGAAAAGAATATCCTTTAGAAGATCAAACACGTATTGATAAAGATGATGCGATGTTTGGAAGAGGCGGAACAATTGTTTAATGTGCAGATTGCAAATGTGAGAATGTAATTATTTCAAAAAATAAAAAATAAAAGTCCCTTAGGGATTTAGGGTATGTCAGAGCATCAGCATCATATAAAATTACCGGAAGGTTCTATTGAGAAACAGACCACTACATTGAATTTGGGTCCAACGCATCCTGCAACACATGGTGTGTTTCAAAATATTTTAGAATTAGATGGTGAGCGCATTGTTTCATCAGAACAAACGGTTGGATACATTCATCGTGCATTTGAAAAATTAGCAGAACGCAGACCATTATATCAAATCACACCCATTACTGATCGTCTGAATTATTGCAGCAGTCCATTGAATAATATGGGTTGGCATATCACCTGCGAAAAATTATTAAATATACAAACACCCAAACGTGTTGATTATTTGCGTGTGATTATTATGGAACTGGCAAGAATTGCAGATCATTTAATTTGTAATTCTATTGTGGGTGTAGATGCAGGTGCTTTTACCGGTTTTGTGTATGTGATGGAGTACCGGGAATTAATTTATGAAATATATGAAGAAGTATGCGGGTCCCGTCTTACTACTAATATTGGGCGTATTGGCGGCTTTGAAAGGAATTTCTCAAATACAGCGTTTGAGAAACTCGAAAAATTCTTAAGAGAATATCCGAAAGTGTTGAAAGAATTTGAAAATCTTTTTACGCGCAACAGAATATTCATGGATCGTCTGGTAGGTACAGGTGCCATTAGTGCCGAACGTGCATTAAATTATGGTTTTACCGGACCTAATCTTCGTGCAGCAGGTGTTGATTATGATGTGCGTGTACATGCACCTTACAGCAGTTATCAGGATTTTGATTTTATTGTTCCGGTTGGAAATACCGGAGATAATTATGATCGCTTCTTAGTTCGTAACGAAGAAATGTGGCAATCACTTTCTATCATTGAACAAGCCTATCGAAAAGTACAAGAATTTAAAGGCGCTGATGCAGAAGTGTTTCATGCCAATGTTCCTGAATATTATTTGCCGGAGAAAAAAGAGGTTTACACAAAAATGGAAGCATTGATCTGGCATTTTAAAATTATCATGGGCGAAACAGCCATTCCGAAAGGTGAAGTATATAATGCGGTTGAAGGTGCTAATGGCGAGTTAGGATTTTATTTAATTAGTGATGGTGGCAGAACACCGTATCGTTTGCATTTTCGCAGACCATGTTTTATTTACTATCAAGCGTATGGTGAATTAACAAAAGGTGCGATGTTGAGCGATGCCATTATTACCATGAGTAGTTTGAATTTGATTGCAGGAGAATTGGATGCTTAAATAAATGTTGAATTATAAATGTTGGATGTTGAATGATTTTTCATTTAGCATTTAGCATTCAAAATTTAAAATTAAAAGTGGTGGTGAAGTTTAATGAACAACAATTAACAGAGTTTAACCGATTGGTTGCACGTTATCCGCAAGGAAAACAAAAGAGTGCTTTATTGCCGGTATTGCATTTGGCTCAGGAAAGTTTTGGCGGATGGTTAAGCAACGAAACAATGGATTATGTTGCAGAGTTATTGCAACTGAATCCGATTGAAGTATATGAAGTAGCTACTTTTTACAGCATGTATAATTTAAAGCCTGTTGGTAAATATACATTTGAAGTTTGTCAAACAGGCCCGTGCATGTTAAGAGGTAGCAATGATATTATTGCATACATCAAAGAGAAATTAAACATCAAAGCCGGAGAAACGACTGCTGATGGTTTATTTACTTTGAAAACTGTAGAATGTTTAGGTGCTTGCGGTTATGCGCCAATGATGCAGTTGGGAAAAAATTATCGCGAACATTTAACTAAAGAAAAAGTAGATGCGATCATTGCTGAGTGCCAACAACACGCAACAGCCAATAATTAAGAATGAAAAAAAGTTTTATCATATTATTCTTTTTATTTTCATCTGCGATTGTTTTTGCACAATCGAAAGATGAAAAAGAGTTGACTGAAAAAACGTATTTATTAAGTCATACTGTTTTTGGAACAAAAGATAGTGCAACATTGGATGGCTTATTGGCTAAAACAGTTTCTTATGGTCATTCTCATGGTAACTTGCAAACAAGAGAAGAGATGATCAAAGGCGTTAGTCATAATCTTTCCAATTATACAGATACTGCAGTATCAAGTATTAAAATTTTTATGGAAGACAATACCGCCATTGTTCGTTATCTTTTTAAAGCAAAAGAAAACAAGAAGGATGGTACTGTAACAGATTTAAATTTTAGTATGTTATTGGTTTGGATAAAAGAAAAAAGTGTTTGGAAATTAATGGGAAGACAAGCTGTTTCATTAAACTAATCTGAGATGAAGAAGAGTTCATTTTTTATTTTTTTTATTGCTTTCTCATTTCATTCGTTTGCTCAGAATGAATCGCAAAAAGGGGAAGTGATGATGAAATTGCTGATGCTGAAAACTGCCTTGGTTGCAAAAGACAGCATAACATTATCAAAGCTTTTAGCTGATGATGTTACCTATGGGCACACAAATGGTTTGATACAAAGCAAATCAGCATTAATTCATTCTGTGATGACCGGAGAACAAGATTATAAAAGCATTGAACCATCAGTCATGAATATCCGAATCTTTGATAAAACAGCAGTGGTTAATATGGATTCGAAAGTGGTATTGAATTATAATAAACAGCCTATGCAGATTGATATGAAAATAACTTTTGTTTGGGTCAATAAAAATAATGATTGGCAATTAGAAGCAAGACAAGCAGTAAAAATTAATTAAGTATAAGTAGAAATATCCTCATTTGAAGAATAGAATATGAGTAGAAAATTATTATTAGAAAAAGCACATGTGGAAGGCATTCGTTATTACGATGTATATCGTCGCGAAGGCGGCTATCGCAGCGTGGAAAAGGCTTTAAAAGAACTGGGACCTGAAGCAATTGTGGAAGAAGTGAAGAAAAGTGGATTGCGTGGTCGAGGTGGTGCGGGATTTCCGGCGGGTATGAAATGGAGTTTCATTGCAAAGCCCGAAGGCGTGCCACGTCATTTGGTATGCAATGCAGATGAAAGTGAACCCGGCACTTTTAAGGATAGATATTTAATGGAATTTTTGCCGCATTTATTAATTGAGGGTTTGATTGTTTCATCTTTTGCATTGGGTAGTAATGATACTTATATTTATATACGTGGAGAATATGCATGGATTGTTGATATTTTAGAACAAGCCATTACTGAAGCAAAAGACAATGGATGGTTAGGAAAAAATATTTTAGGAACCGGCTTCGATTGTAATATTCATGTACAACGTGGTGCTGGTGCTTATATATGCGGAGAAGAAACGGCATTATTAGAAAGCTTAGAAGGGAAACGCGGTAATCCAAGATTGAAACCACCATTTCCTGCAGTGAAAGGTGTTTGGGACAGACCTACTGTTGTAAATAATGTTGAAACATTAGCGGCTGTTGTTCCCATCATAAATATGGGCGGTGATGAATATGCAAAGATTGGTGTGGGCAGAAGTACAGGTACTAAATTAATTTCTGCATGTGGTAATATCAATAAACCCGGTGTTTACGAAATTGATATGACCATCAGCGTAGAAGATTTTATATACAGTGATGAATATTGTGGTGGTATTGCAAACGGAAAAAAATTAAAAGCTTGTATTCCCGGTGGTTCATCAGTTCCAATTCTTCCTGCTAATTTATTATTGAAAACAGCGAAGGGTGAAACGCGTTATATGAATTATGAAAGTTTAAGTGACGGAGGCTTTGCATCAGGAAGTATGATGGGTAGTGGCGGATTTATTGTTTTAGATGAAGATCAATGTGTAGTAAAAAATACATTAACCTTAGCAAGATTTTATCGTCATGAAAGCTGCGGACAATGTTCGCCTTGCCGAGAAGGAACTGGTTGGATGGAAAAAATATTACACAACATCGAATACGGAAAAGGTAAGCTGAGTGATATAGATTTATTATGGGATATTCAAAGTAAAATTGAAGGCAATACGATTTGTCCGTTAGGTGATGCAGCAGCATGGCCTGTTGCAGCAGCTATCAGACATTTCAGAGATGAATTTGAATGGCATGTATTAAATCCCGAAGAATCACAAAAAAGAAATTATGGTTTGGCGCATTATGCAGATGCAATTCATGTGCCGGTAACAGTTTAATTTTACGCAACGATGGCAACGCAAACAACGAATGCCATGGAAGAAAAATATGAAAATGAACTTGCGAAACTGGCATTGGATATTTGCTTTCGAATTCATCGCTTATACGGTCCGGGTTTATTAGAGAGTGTGTATGAAGAATTTTTTGTTATGAGTTGAATAAAGAAGATGTTTTTTTGAAAGGCAAATGCCTATTTCATTAATACATGAAAGTATTAAGTTGGAAGTTGGTTTTAGGGCAGATGTGATTATAGATAAAACTTTGCTTATTGAATTCAAAAGTGTAGAAGCATTGACTAATATTCATTTTAAGCAAGTTCAGACTTATTTAAAATTGTGTGATTTAAAATTAGGGTTGCTGATTAATTTTAATCATGTTTATTAAAAAGACGGCATACATAGAATTGCCAATAATTTGTAAGAATTAAACACGTTGCGTTCCGTTGCGAACGTTGCGAGAAAAAAATAAAACCGTGGCAGAAGAAACATTATTTAAAGTAACTATTGATAACATTACGATAGAAGTTCCGGCAGGAACTACTATTTTAAACGCTGCACGTAAGATTGGCGGAGAAGTGGCACCTCCTGCCATGTGTTATTACAGTAAGTTGCAAGGCAGTGGTGGTAAATGCAGAACTTGTTTAGTAGAAGTAAGTAAGGGTTCTGAAAAAGATCCAAGACCTATGCCTAAGTTGGTAGCATCTTGCAGAACAACCGTCATGGACGGAATGGAAGTAAAAAATATTACATCACCAAAAGTATTGGATGCAAGAGCAGGTGTGGTTGAAATGTTATTAATCAATCATCCATTGGATTGCCCTATTTGTGATCAGGCAGGTGAATGTCATTTGCAAGATCTAAGTTACGAGCATGGTAAAAACGGCACACGTTATGAATTTCAAAGAAGAACTTTTCCTAAAGTTGATTTAGGTGATAAGATTCAATTGCACATGACGCGTTGCATTTTGTGTTATCGTTGCGTGTTTACCGCCGATCAATTAACAGAGAAAAGAGAACATGGTATTTTAGATAGAGGTGATCATGCACAGATTGCCACATTCATTCAAAAAAATTTACAAAACGATTTCATTGGTAATGTTATTGATGTTTGTCCTGTTGGTGCATTAACCGATAAAACATTCCGATTCAAAAATCGTGTTTGGTTTACCAAACCGGTAGATGCACATAGAAATTGTAATAATCCAAAATGTTGTGGTGAAGTGCAGTTATGGATGAGAGGTGATGAAGTGTTTCGTGTAACTGCACGCAAAGATGAATGGGGCGAAATTAAAGAAGCGTCGAATGGTAAAACCGGATGGATTTGTAATGAATGCAGATTTGATAAAAAGAAAACAACTGATTGGATCATTGAAGGACCATCTCACATCAATCGCCATTCGGTTATTTCGCAAGGACATTATGTGGGTGTTCACAAACCAAAAGAAACTTTTACAGCAGTGATGCATGGACGTGATCCGAAATTATTAATGAATATACATTCAGTGAGTGAGGTAAATAAACCCAATATTGATTTGAGTTTATTGGAAAGACCGGCACATTCAACAGATTTTAAATAACTATTAATAGACAATGGAGATGCATTTATTGGCAATTGATTGGATGTTATTTGCAGAGAAACTGGTACTGATTGCAATTATCATTTTTGCAAGTTTGGGCATTGCTTTGTACACCACTTTTGCTGAAAGAAAAGTAGCGGCTATTTTGCAAGATCGTCCGGGACCCAATCGTGCCGGTCCTTTCGGCTTATTGCAACCTTTTGCAGATGGATTGAAACTGATCATGAAAGAAGAGATCATTCCTAATCATGCAAATAAATGGTTATTTATTTTAGGTCCTGGTTTAGCAATGACTGCAGCATTAATGACTTGCGCTGTTATTCCTTGGGGCGATAAAGTTGTTTTATTTGGAAGAAATATTGCTTTACAAATTGCCGATGTGAACATTGGTATTTTATATGTGTTTGCAGTTGTAAGTTTAGGTGTGTATGGAATTATGATTGGCGGTTGGGCAAGCAATAATAAATTTTCTTTGATGGCTGCATTACGCGGTGCATCGCAGGCAATTAGTTATGAATTGGCCATGGGATTAAGTTTAATTGCATTGTTGATGCTAACAGGTACTTTACAATTAGGTGAAATTGTAAAACAACAAATGCAAGCCGGTCATTATTGGAATATTGTATATCAACCATTGGGTTTTTTAATATTTATTATTTGTGCTTTTGCAGAATGTAACAGAACACCTTTTGATTTACCTGAATCGGAGAATGAATTGAACATGGGATTTCATCAGGAATATTCTTCTATGAAATTGGGTTTTTATTTATTCTCTGAATATGTGAACATGTTCATCAGCAGCGTAATCATGGCAACCTTATTTTTTGGCGGTTATGATGTGCCTTTCTTTGATGAAGCCGCACATGCTAACTGGGGTAATTGGTTAGCTTTGATTGGTGTTGCAAGTATTATGATTAAAGCGGTGATCTTTATTTTTATATTTATGTGGGTGCGTTGGACGATACCCAGATTCAGATATGATCAGTTAATGAATTTAGGCTGGAAAAAATTAGTGCCTTTGGCATTGATTAATATGTTGATTACCGGCGCTGTTATTTTATACTTTAATAAATAGTTTCTTTATGAGCATATTTGTTTTAGCAAATAAGAATTTAAAAGGTAAGTGGCGCAAAATATTAGTTAGCTTATATGCTGTGCATCTACTTTTATTTTCAGAATTTATTTATCTGAGTAAAACCAAAATTGTAAGCAGTGATACTATTGGCAATCTCATTTTAGTTTGGATGATTATAGCAATTAGTATTTGTGTTGCTGAATTCTTGTTTCACAGAAGTATGAAGAATAGAATAAAAAGTTGAATGCAGAACAGAAAGTTGAAGAGTGCGACGCAAGTAAAGATGAGTAGAGAGATAAAGTTGGAATCAATAGGTTATAAAAATATTTTTGCGAACAAATTAAAATAGTCGGAGCGGTAAAATTTATGCAGGCATTAACTACCAGAGCGAAAGCAGTTGATCGTAGACCAATGACATTCTTGGAAAGGTTATACTTATGGAATATTCTTAAAGGAATGTTGATTACGTTTAGCCATATCTTTAAAAAACAACCTACCATTCAATATCCTGAACAAAAAAGACCGTTTAGTCCGGTGTTTAGAGGATTGCATGTATTGAACAGAGATGAGGAAGGGCGTGAAAGATGCACAGCATGCGGTTTGTGTGCGGTTGCTTGTCCGGCTGAAGCTATCACGATGGAAGCGGCAGAACGTTTGCCGGGAGAAGAAAATTTATATCGCGAAGAAAAATATGCAGCACGTTATGAAATAAATATGCTGCGTTGTATATTTTGCGGATTGTGTGAAGAAGCTTGTCCGAAAGACGCTATTTATTTAAGCGAAACTTTTGCACCGGCAAGTTTTACAAGGCAGAGTTTTATTTATGGAAAACCGGATTTGTTAATACCGGATCCAAAAACACAACCTGCTGAATTAGCAGCAGCAAAAGGATTGAGTTAATGTGCAAATGTGCAAATGTGCAGATGAATTCAATTTGCACATTTGCACATCTGCAAACTTGAAATTAAACTATGAGTGCAATACAAATATTATTCTGGTTCTTAAGTGGATTAGCATTGGTTAGTGCTATTATGGTATTGATCAGCAAAAATCCTGTGCATAGTGTGTTATGGTTGGTAATGGTTTTCTTTGCCATATCAGGTCATTATATTTTAATGAATGCGCAATTTTTAGCCATCGTTAATCTGATTGTGTATGCAGGTGCGATTATGGTATTGTTCTTATTTGTGATCATGTTAATGAATCTGGATAAAACATCTGATCCGCAAAAAAATTGGTGGATGAAATTGGCAGGAGTTATTTCCGGCGGATGTTTATTAATGGAAATGGCAACACTAGTCAGACAGGCAGCAGAGATGAAGGAAAAAACTGTGATGATGAAAGAAGGCAGTATTGGTTTGATTGGTAATTTGGGAAAATTATTATTCAGCGATTATGTAGTGCCTTTTGAAATAAGTAGTGTATTGTTTTTAAGTGCGATGGTTGGTGCAGTGGTAATAGGAAAGAAAAATTGATTATTAAATATAAGTTGCAGGTAACAAGAAACTCGATAATATGCCTATTCAATATTATATCTTATTAGCATTAACGCTGTTCAGTATTGGAATTGTGGGTGTACTGACACGCCGCAATGCTATTATTGTTTTTATGTGCATTGAATTAATGTTGAATGCAGTGAATTTATTATTGGTTGCATTTTCAAAAATGCAGTACAATTTAGCATTCACTAATAATAAAGCAACTGTTGCAGGTTCTGAAGCGCAATTGTTTGTATTTTTTATTATGGTAGTTGCTGCGGCAGAAGTGAGTGTTGGATTAGCCATCATTGTGATGATGTACAGAAATGTACATTCGGTGGATGTGAATTTTTTAAATAGATTGAAAAATTAACCCTTACTCCCCTAAAGGGGAATAAGGAGTATCGATAAATAACAAATAAATAAAGTCCCTCTGGGGATATAGGGTATGAACCAACTTGTTTACTTAGTTCCGTTGTTTCCTTTGATTGGATTTCTCATTAATGGTTTGGGAAGAAAATCTTTATCCAAATCGTTGATTGGTGTCATTGGCAGTGGTACTATTCTGGCATCTTTTATTGTTAGCCTTGTTTTATTTTTTAACGTAAAAAATAATGGAGCTGTTGTTGTTGATTATTTTAATTTTATCAATATCGATTCTTTAAAAATATCTTTTGCATTTCAGATTGATGCATTATCATCTTTATTTTTACTAATCATTACAGGCGTTGGTTTTCTCATTCATGTTTATTCAACTGCTTATATGCAGGATGAAGAACCCCAACACTACGGACGTTATTTCGCTTACCTGAATTTGTTTGTGTTCTCGATGTTGTTATTGGTAATGGGAGCGAATTATGTAATTATGTTCATTGGATGGGAAGGTGTTGGGTTGTGTTCATACTTATTAATAGGATTTTGGTTCAAGAATGATAATTATAATTATGCAGCGAAGAAAGCATTTGTGATGAATCGTATTGGTGATCTTGGTTTTTTATTAGCTGTGTTTTGGTTGATAGCAAAATTAGGAACAGCAAATTATGCTGATGTTTTTGCACATGCATCTTCATTAACTCCGTTTGATGTTACTGCAATTACATTATTACTTTTTGTTGGAGCAATGGGTAAGAGTGCACAAATTCCTTTGTATACTTGGTTGCCGGATGCAATGGCTGGTCCCACTCCGGTATCAGCATTGATACATGCCGCCACCATGGTAACAGCAGGTATTTATATGATTGCACGCAGCAATGTATTATACTCCATGAGTGCTGTAACAATGAATGTTGTTGCCATCATTGGATTAGTAACTGCATTATTCAGTGCAACGATTGCATTGAAACAAAACGATATTAAAAAAGTATTGGCTTATTCAACAGTTAGTCAGTTAGGATATATGTTTTTAGGATTGGGTGTTGGTGCATACACCGGTGCAGTGTTTCATGTAATGACACATGCATTCTTCAAAGCATTACTATTCCTGGGTGCCGGTTCAGTAATTCATGCCATGCATCATGAACAAGACATTCGTAAAATGGGCGGATTGAAAAAACATCTTCCCATTACACATCTTACTTTTTTAATTGGATGTATTGCAATCTCCGGTATTCCTCCATTCAGTGGTTTCTTTTCAAAGGATGAAATATTAGCTGCAGCTTTTGCAAAAAATCCTGTTTATTGGGGATTAGGCGTTGCAGGTGCTGCCATGACTGCATTCTATATGTTCCGATTATACGCAACCACTTTTTTAGGAACATTCAGAGGAACACATGATCAGGAACATCACTTGCATGAAAGTCCTTCTGCCATGACCATTCCATTAATGGTATTGGCATTATTAAGTGTTGTTGGTGGATTTGTTGGTGTGCCTGAAATATTAGGTGGTCATCATGAGTTACATGGTTTTTTATCTTCTGTGTTAACAACTGAAGTTGCACATGAATCGTCAAAAAATACAGAATATGTATTGATGGGTATTTCGGTTGCTATTGCAGCCATTGCCATCATTTTCGCAATAAATAAATTTAGTAAGAAGCCAGAACTGCAGGATGCACAGGGCTTTGGTAAAGTGTTAGAAAATAAATGGTATGTGGATGAATTATACGATACTTTTTTTGTGAAAACTACTTTAGCAAAAGCTAAATTCTTAAAAGATATTATTGAGAAGAATGTTATTGATGGTGCAGTGAATGGAGTTGGGAAATTGGTAAATTATTCATCAAGGCAATTACGATTGATTCAAAGCGGGCAAGTTGGTAATTATATTTTATTTATGGTATTGGCGATTGTGGTAGTGATTTTGTTGTGGGTGAATGACAATCATCTGTACCAATATATTTCTAAATTGTTTTAGTGCTTTAAAGCAAATAAAAAATTATGGTTGCTGTTTTATTGATATTAATTCCTTTGTTAAGCGGTTTAGCGTCTTTTTTTATTAAAGAGGATAGAACCGTAAAAGGATGGTCGTTGTTTTCATCTGTCATTACTTTATTGGCAGTGTTATATGCAATTTTCAATCCGCAGCAATTATCTTATGATGCTGCATGGCTGCCAACTTTAGGTGCTCGTTTTTCTGTTTCATTAGATGGTATGGGCAAAATGCTTTGTTTGTTAACTGCTATTTCGTTGCCGGTTATATTCGTTTCTACTTTTAAAAACACTTATCAAAAAGCATCAGCATTTTATGCATTGATGTTGTTAACACAAGCCGGTTTAATGGGTGTGTTTTTGGCAACAGATATTTTATTGTTTTACTTTTTCTGGGAGTTAGCATTAATACCTGTTTATTTTTTATGTTCTATTTGGGGTGGAGAAAAAAGAATTGCTGTTACATTTAAATTTTTTATTTACACATTCGTTGGTTCATTATTAATGTTGGCAGGAATCATCTATTTATATTTTCAAACTACCGGTGGTTCATTTGCGTTAAAATCTTTATACGCTTTACATTTATCAGTTAAAGAACAAAATATTTTATTCTGGTTATTCTTTATTGCATTTGCTATCAAGATGCCTGTTTTCCCATTTCATACATGGCAACCGGATACATACGAACAATCACCTACAGCGGTTACTATGATATTGAGTGGTGTAATGGTAAAGATGGGAATCTTTGCAGTGATACGCTGGTTGATTCCGATTTTTCCTCTTGCTGCCGATCATTTTCGTGATATAGTCATTATCATTTCCATTATTGGAATGATCTATGCATCATTAATTGCTATTAAGCAGGATGATATTAAAAGATTAATTGCCTATTCTTCCATTGCACATATTGGGTTAATGAATGCTGCCATCTTTGCGCATCATCAAATTGGTTTGGAAGGAGTGATGATTCAAATGTTCAATCACGGAGTTAATGTAATCGGTTTATGGATAGTAGCAGATGTTATTGAGCAACAATTAGGTACCCGTAAGTTTAGTCAGTTAGGCGGTCTTGCCCAAAAAGCACCAATATTAGCTATCTTATTAGTGGTGATGTCATTAGCAAATATAGCATTGCCATTGACCAACTCATTCGTTGGAGAATTTTTAATGTTCAATGGATTATTTCAATACAATGCCTGGATGGCTGCAGTTGCTGGTGTGAGCATTATTTTAGCAGCAGTTTATACATTGAATATGATACAGAAAATATTTTATGGAAATACAACAGAGATAACTAATCATGCAAAAGATATCAATGGAAATGTACAATTGATATTGGTAGTACTGGTTGTTGTTGTGATTGTTTTAGGTGTGTATCCGCAACCTATGATCAATCTTACAAAAGATTCTGTACAAATATTTTTCGCTAATCGTTAACTGATTTTTGAACTGAGCAGATAATTATGAATGCAATTATATTTTCGGCTTTAGCAGGTGTGGTGATGATGTTCAGTGGCATCTTCACCAAGAACACATCTATCATTACAAACGTTGCACGAGTTGCATTGGCTGTTTTGATTGCAGTAAATTTATTAGATACTTACGGTGGTTGGATGATTGCTGTTGATACTAAAAATTTACTCTCATTCAATAAATTCGGTTTCTTTTTCAATACCATTTTATTTGTTGCCACATTTTTATTTTTTGTTTTAAGCGGAAGAGATATTGAAAAAGTTGGCAGCTATACGGCAGAATATTATGCATTGATATTTTTCTCTTTATGCGGTATTGCGGTACTTACTTCTTTCAATAATTTATTGATGATGTTTTTAGGAGTAGAGATCATGTCAATTCCTTTATACATTTTAACCGGTGCAGACAAAAAGAATTTAAAAAGTAATGAAGCATCGCTGAAATATTTTTTAATGGGATCTTTTTCAACAGGCATCATGTTAATGGGTATTACATTAGTGTATGGTGCAACAGGTAATTTTAATTTGCCGCCTATCAGTTCGGCAGTTACCGGTGCAGTGGTGAGTGATAGTATCATTGGTCCCTTAGGTTTATTATTGATCTTTGTTTCATTATGTTTTAAAGTATCGGCAGCACCTTTTCATTTCTGGACACCCGATGTATATGATGGTGCTCCAAGTGTCTTCACTTCTTTTATGGCAACCATTATCAAAGCAGCCGGTTTCTTTGCCTTTATTAAATTGTTTGAAGAAAGAAGCAGTGATCTGAGGGTATCCTGGAAAATCATCATGCCTGTTATTATCATTGCAACATTACTGGCAGGAAATATCACAGCAGTATTTCAACAAAGTGTAAAACGCATGTTGGCGTATTCCAGTATTGCGCAAGCAGGTTTTATGTTATTTGTAGTGTATGCAAATAATAACAGTATTGGTAAAGAAGGTATATTATTATATGCAGCTGCGTATAGTTTAGCAACGATTGGCATTTTTGCTATTTTAATCAGAATGAAAGATTACACTTTCAATGGATATAACGGACTTGCCAAAAAAGAACCTTTCATTGCTGCAGTAAATACTATTTTGCTTTTATCATTGGCGGGAATACCTTTAACAGCGGGCTTCTTCGCAAAGTATTATATGTTAGCAGCTGCTATTAATGCAGGTGGAAAATCTGTTTTATGGTTGGTAGTAATTGCAGTTTTATTTGCAGCGGTGAGCGTGTATTATTATTTCCGAGTGATACAAGCCATGTATTTTAAAGAAGGCGACGCTGAAGTAGAAAACGTAAACAATCGTTTTAAGTTTGGATTATTAATCATTGCTGCATTAATCATTTCAATAGGTATTTTACCATCCGTCCTTTTGAATTGGTTCTATTTCTAATAGAAAATTCGCTTTAATTTTCACCTTATCATTTTTTCTGATTGGTAACATCCAATTCATTTATCTTTATTCATCATTAAAGTAATTCTTTTGCATGACTGCAGCTGATTCTTTTCAACTGGCTTTTAGAACAGTACGGGGTAATAAACTGAGAACGGGAATAACGGTAGCTATTATCGCTTTTGGGATCATGGCATTGATTGGTATCATTACTGCGATTCAGGCAATGAATCAGAGTTTGAAAGAAAGTTTTTCTTCCATGGGGGCTAATGCATTCAGTATCAGATACAAAACAAATATCCGATTTGGAAGAACTGCAATAATAAAAACTGTACGAAAAGGGCAGAAAGAAAAAACTTCCAACTTAAATAAAATTATCAGAAGAGAGGATGCTGAATATTTTAAAGATAATTATAAATTTCCTGCTTTAGTTAGTGTTTCAATAAATGGTCCGGGCAATTTTGAATGCCATTATAATAATATTAAAACCAATCCTGTTTCGCAGCTTATTGGTGGTGATGAAAATTATTTAGCTGTAAACGGATTTACATTAGATGCCGGAAGAAACATGAATAATGTTGATGTGCAGAGCGGAAGAAATGTTTGTATCATTGGCAGTAATGTAGCCACTAAATTATTTTCAACAGCTCCTGAAAAATGTATTGATAAAATTATTCGGGTAGGAAGTATGCCTTATCGTGTGATAGGGTTATTGAAAAGCAAAGGATCTTCCGGTTTTCAAAGAACGGATGATAACATCATCACTTCGTATAATAATTGCAGAAGATTAGGTAATAATGCTGCTTCTTACGGCATTGGTGTTATGGTAGATAATATTATTCAATTAGATGAAGCTATCGATGAAGCTACATCTGTATTTCGTGCCGTTAGAAAATTAACA
Organism: uncultured Chitinophagaceae bacterium; assembly: GCA_903881425.1. Lineage (GTDB taxonomy): Bacteria > Bacteroidota > Bacteroidia > Chitinophagales > Chitinophagaceae > CAILAF01. The sequence continues at coordinate 22,843 of CAIRTF010000006.1, forward strand.
CCAACTGATGCAGATAATTTTGTGGTAGAGAAGAGCGACAAGTTTGCTGAATTATTTATTTCTTTTTTAAGTGGCATTACCGGTTCGGCAGGTGCAATTGGGATGATTACTTTAATTGGTGCGGCAATCGGATTGATGAATATTATGTTAGTAGCGGTGAATGAAAGAACAAAAGAAGTTGGGTTGATTAAAGCCATTGGCGGAAAAAGTAAAAATGTGCGTCAGCAATTTTTATTCGAATCGATGATCATTAGTTTAATGGGCGCTGTGTTTGGAATTATATTAGGCGTTTTGGTAGGAAATATATTTGCTATTTTCTTAAAAACGGGTGTAGTGATACCATGGCTTTGGATTGCACTCGGAATTTTTATCTGTTCTTTAGTGGGTTTGTTGGCGGGTATTTATCCTGCCATGAAAGCCGCCAAACTCAATCCTATCGATGCTTTGCGGTATGAATAAATTTTAATTATTTTCTTTTCTTCCAAAAAAGATTTTCAATTTGTCATTGATATAATAGATTATATCTTCCTCACTGGTATGTTTGCGTAACCAAGTATAAGATGGTCTGTTTTGTTGCATGAACAATAATAATGAATCTGCACTTAAAGTGGCATACTTACTAACTTCTTCCGGGTTAAATCGATAATTGATATACTGTTCATCTTCCATTTGATCGAACAGACCAATGGCATTTCTTTTTCTTTTTTCGCGATTGTAAAAATGATCCAGATTTAATCCAATGCCCGGTCCTTGATTGGCAGAAGAAAAAACAGGTTGTGTATGTTCACTCATCAATTGAAAAAAATCTCTTCTTCTTTCCAAACTATCCAACTGATAAGCATTGTATTTTTTAGAAGCAAATACAGTTACATCTAATAATCGATGTGTTAGTGGCGAAAGAAAGATAAATAAAGTATCCTGCGCTAATTTTTTTTCTGTGATACGAACTGTATCGAAATTATAACCTATAGAAGCGAAAGAAATCAATTGATTTTCTTTAATGGCAATAGAAAATAAACCACGTTTATCTGCTACGCTTGTTTTGTTAGTGTATAAATTAATGATGGTTGAATAAGCCAATGGTTGTTTAGTTACACTATCTTTTATTACGCCAATTAATATATTTTTTTGTTGTGCATTTACTTGCAGCAATGAAAATGACAAAACGGTTATGATTAAATATTTCATGAAGTAAAGCTACGATAGATATAAAGCTAATAGCGTAAATAAAATGGTAAATAAAATAAAAACCCGTTGAACTATTTCAACGGGTTTTTAAAATTTGTGAAAGACTATTTATTCTTTGTCATCACTTGATTTCAAGCCTTTCTTGATTCTTTCAGATAAATCTTGTAAATGATATTTAGTTGCTTTATCAGTTGCCGCTGCGGCTGCAGCAGTGATCTGACTTTTTAAAGCTGCTAAATGCCCTCTTGCAGTTGATGGGATGTCAGTATTCTTTAAATTAACTTGAGAAATATTAGCATTGCCACCACGGCCTCCACCAAATGTTACATTTAATACAGGCTGTGGGTTGATTAATGCAATTAAATCTTCAACATAAGCTTTCTGTAAATTTCTGCGATAGCCGTCAATTGATTTCTTCTCAGCTAATTCACTAAATACACCACTTTCAACATCATCAAATAATTCATCAATAGTATAAGTTTTGCCTGCACCATAACGGTTGGCTGCAATATTCAATCTGCTTAATCTCGAACTTGATACTATATTATTTAAAGTATTTGTTTGTAAAGTTGTAACGGCTTCACTTCTTGAAGGGCTGTTAATTTTATCTAAGATATCTTTATCTAATAACCAAGTTGGTGTTTGGAATAATTGTTTATTTAAAAAAGACACAGCTTCTTTTTGAGTAGCTTTTGGAGTAGGTTCATAAACGTTGCCTTTTTCTTCTACGCTTTTAAATGTTTCATATACACCACCAACATTATTAGCTACATGTCCCATATATCTTCCAAATTGTGTAACAACCTGTCCGTACATTTCATTTAAGTTCTCATATCTGTCTGCTTCTTCTTTTGTCCATTCCATTAATTTAGGAACGATGCGTTTTAAATTTTTGATACCATATTCGCCTGCTTTCATGTTGTTGTCACTCAAGTCTTCTGTTTGAGCACGAGGATCGCCATTGCCGCCTTCGCCACCAAACCATAAGCGTGGATTAGCACTTAAATTATCTATGATCCATTTGTTGGTTGTTTTCTTTTCTTTTTCTACATCAGATTCGCCGGTGTATTTATAACCCCATGAAATAGCCCATTTGTCATAATCACCAATACGAGGGAATAAACCTGTTTCAGTGATATTATCTTCAGGTTGTGCAACATAGTTAAAACGAGCATAATCCATAATAGAAGCAGTATGTCCGTTTGCTTCCACCCAAGCTTTATCACGTAATTTTTCAACGGGTGTTTTACTGCTGCTGCCCATGTTATGACGAAGCCCCAATGTATGACCAACTTCATGAGAAGAAACAAAACGAATCAAGTTGCCCATTAACTCATCATCAAATTTCATTTTTCTTGCTTTCGGATCAACAGCTGCAGTTTGAACAAAATACCAATCGTGTACCAACTTCATTACATTATGGTACCAACCGATATGGCTTTCTAAAATTTCTCCACTGCGAGGATCGTGTACTTGCGGACCGTATGCGTTTTGAACATCAGAAGCAAAATAACGAATCACACAAAAACGAGCATCTTCCAAACTCATGGTAGTATCGTTTTCGGGCCATTCTTTTGCAACGATGGCATTTTTAAATCCTGCTTTTTCAAAAGCTTTTTGCCAATCATTTACACCTGCAATTAAATAAGGTCTCCATTGTTTAGGTGTAGCAGGATCGATATAATAAACAATTTGTTTTTTGGGTTCAACCAATTCACCTCTCTTATATTTTTCAACATCTTCATCTTTTGGTTCTAATCTGTAACGAACAGCGAATGTTTGGTTATCTACTTTTTGTTGATCATCACTATAAACAGTAAAGTCATCTGCAAAATAGCCAACACGTGGATCAAATAATCTGCGATTCATTGGAACTTTAGGTAATAATAACATAGAAGTATTCAACTCCAATGTAACAGCACCCGCTGCTGATGCTGCAGGTAAACTTGTTGTTTGAGGTTGAGGAGTTGTTGGAATACCAAAACCACCACCGCCTGCAGGAGTTGAAGAAAATGTTTTTACAGTTCTTATTTCTGTATTGATTGGATAAGTATTGATACTTTGAATATAAGATCTGTCAGCTGCCAAAGCAGATAAGCTTAAGTTTCTTTTAATAGCCGGCGTTAAACTAACTACCTGATTATCTGCTTTAAAAAAATCAGATACATCAATAACAGTGCTGGCAGTATTACTTACAGAGTCTTTACCATAAGCAGCTACAGGAAATGCGGCAGCAATAGGATCTAAATAAGAATTACTAACTGCTTTTGAGATTACATTGGTAGAATCAGCTGTACTGATTAATGTAACTACACGAAGAAAAATATTATTACTCGGGCCTTTTTCAAATTTCAAAGTTTGTTCGTTCACTAATTCACCGCCATAGTTTCTACCTCCACCGGCAATCTTGCTATAACGGGTAATGGCAATGATTTCTCTGCCTAAAATAGAATCAGGGATTTCGAAATAAAATTTGTCTTCAATTTTGTGAACAGTAAACAAACCTTTTTTGGTAATGGCTTTACTGGTTATTACTTCTTTATACGGTTTAGGGGCTGAAGTTGCAGCGCCTCGCTGTGCACCAAAATTTCCTAATCCGGCTAATTGATTAGCGCCACCACCTTGTGGTGTTGGGTTTGGCGGATTTTGTTGTGCAAAGCCTGTTGTAGCAAATGCTATCAAACTAAAAGCAATAAAAATTTTCTTCATAACTAAGTTGTTTTAGAATAGTTGTTAAATATAAGGAGGATGGCACAAATACGGAACTTTTTTGAAAAAGTTATGACAAGCGGCTAAAGCTGATAATTGAAACGGTAAAAAAATATTTATTTAAAGGCGAAATTGGCCTACTTGATAGTTACCTATGTATCTTGCTCTCTGTAATTGAAATATTTTTTTGTCAAGTCTGCAAAACTTATTTGGTGCTTTCAATAAAATACCTAATTTGTAAGCCCTTTTAAAATTTTTGAAAGAATGTTTTGTAAAAATCAAAACATTTTTCAGTAGAATTGCGAAACCATTTTTAAAAATTGTATTTTAAAACCTCAAAACCAATCGAATCATGGCTGAAACTAAACCAACTGCAGCAGCTGTAAAACCAACCACATCTGTGCAGCCGAAGAAAAGCGGAAATTCTATTTCATGGATTGCTCCAGTAACTTGTATTGTTATCGGTTATTTATTTTGGAGATTTATACTTGGTGATGCAAGTAATTTTACTAAACCTGATAACAGTGGTGGTTTTTGGCCGGGTCATGAAGGAGCAAAAGGTGGTTTATACCGTATGTACCTTGGTGGTATCATTGTACCAATTTTGATCGGTGCTTTTTTAACTGTATTAACTTTTGTGATTGAAAGATTTTTAACTGTAACAAAAGCAACAGGTACAGGAAGTATTGCAGAATTTATCCGCAAAGTGCAATTCCATTTAGCTAATAAAGATGTTGATAAAGCATTGGCTGAATGCGATAAACAAAAAGGAAGTGTTGGCAATGTAATGAAAGCAGGCTTACGCAAATACAAAGAAATGATCGGTAACTCTGAATTAGATACCGAACAAAAAGTATTGAACATTCAAAAAGAAGTAGAAGAAGCTACAGCATTAGAATTACCAATGTTGGAAAAGAACTTAGTATTCTTATCAACTATCGCATCTGTTGCAACCTTGTTAGGTTTGTTAGGTACGGTATTAGGTATGATTCGTTCATTTGCTGCATTGGGCGATAGTGGTGGTGGTGAAGCTGCTGCTAAATTATCTCAAGGTATCTCTGAAGCATTGTATAATACTGCTTTGGGTATCGGTACTTCAGCAATCTCTATCATCATGTATAATGTGTTTACTACAAGAATTGATGGTATCACTTTCGGTATTGATGAATCTGGTTTCACTTTAACTCAAAGCTTTGCTGCTAACTATAAATAATCTTAGATTATTTTATGGAATAACAACAGTTTTGAATCTTAATTAGTGAAATTTAAATAAACAACAATGGCCAGACCTAAGATACCACGAAAAAGTACCAGCATTGACATGACAGCGATGTGTGACGTGGCTTTCTTGTTGTTATCATTCTTTATCTTAACAACAAAGTTCAAGCCCGCAGAGGCCATCACTGTTAGCACACCAAGTTCAGTAGCTACCAAAGTAGCACCTGATAAAGATGTGGTGCTTATTACCATTGATAAAGATGGTAAGGTATTTCTTTCGATGGATAATGAACAAATTAAAGGCAATATTGCCGATGTGTTAAACAGCACAAAAAATTTGGGAATTAATAAAGCTGCTTTTGTAAAAGCCGGTTTTATAGGATCATCATTCAGCCAATTAAATGCTTTCCTTGCTATTCCTGAAGAGGATAGAAAAGGAAATAATTTACCCGGTATTCCTTGTAAAGACAGTTCTAACAATGAAGTTACCGAATGGATTAGCATTGTTAAAGGTGCTTATATGGGGTTAAAGATGAATTTATTATTGAAAGGAGATAATTTAGCAAAATATCCTGCTTTCAAAAATGTAATTGATGCATTTAAAAAGAATGATGAATTGAAATTCTCAATGGTTACCAATCCGGAATCAGCTCCAACAGGAACAGATTTATGGAAACAAAACCAAGGTCCTGTTGACAAGAAAGAATAAACAATTATTGATCATTTAAAAATATTGTACCATGGCAGAAATGGATACCTCGGGTGGGGGTGGGCATAAAAAAGGACCAGGGGTCAAAAAATCAAAAAAACTATCTACTCGTGTGGATTTAACACCGATGGTAGACTTAGGTTTTTTGTTGATTACTTTCTTTATTTTCACTACCACCATGAGTCAGCCTACGGCAATGAAATTAAATTTGCCAAAAGATACTGACAAACCTGAAGAGCAAAATAAAACTGCTGAATCGGGTGTACTAACATTGTTATTAGGAAAAGATAATAATGTTTTTTATTACGAGGGCACTTTAAAGAATGATGCTTCTAATTTCAAATCATCTAATTTCAAAGACATCCGTGATGTAATTATTCGCAAGAAACAATCTACACCGGAGAAAAATTTAATGTTAATCATTAAACCGTCTAATGAATGTACCTACAAAAATGTTGTAGATATGATTGATGAAATGTCTATCAATGTTATTAAAAGGTATGCATTGGTTGATATTGCTGATGTAGAAGATAAATTAGTGAAAATTACGGAAGGTGCAACAGGTAATTAATTTCTTTATGGAATTAAACCTGATTTGAATCTCACCATTAAATATTATTAACAATGGATGTAAATAAAATTTTAACAGCCGATATTCTTGATATCATCTTCGAAGGAAGAAATAAAGAATATGGTGCTTACGAACTCCGTAAGACTTATAATAAGCGAATTGTAGTGGCTGTTATTGGTACAGTTTCCATTTGCTTATTATTATTATTGGGTTCGCTTATTGCCAGTACGGTTGGCAAAAGCAAAACCAACGTTATTGTGGCTGATGTTTCTTTGGAGAACGTAAAGCAGGAAGAAAAAAAACCTGAACCGCCTCCACCTCCACCACCTAAACAAGAACCTCCTAAAGTGGAGATTACTAAATTCACTCCTCCAAAAATTGTGAAGGATGAAGAAGTAAAAGAACCACCACCGGAAGTTGAAAAATTAGAAGAAACTAAAATTGGTACTGTTAATCAGGAAGGTACTAAAGACGAAGGTATTACTGCACCGCCTGTTGAATCAGGAACCGGTAAAGTTGAAGCACCTAAGCAGGAAGAAGATTATGACAAAATATTTACTGTTGTGCAAATTCCGGCGGAGTTTCCGGGTGGATTGCCAGCATGGACAAAATACTTAACGCGTAACTTAAATAGTGATATTCCTGCTCAAAATGGCGCGCCTCCGGGCAGATACACTGTGTTTGTGACTTTCATTGTTGCCAAAGATGGTGCTATCAGTGAAGTTCAGGCAGAGAATGATCCCGGCTACGGAACAAAAGCCGAAGCTGTAAGGGTTATTCAAAAAGGTCCGGCTTGGAAACCTGCCGTTCAAAACGGACGTAATGTAATTTATCGTCATAAACAAGGTATTACATTCGTTGTTTCAGAAGAATAATAATTACTAACGTTAATTATATAAAAGCCTTCCTTGTCGGGAAGGCTTTTTATTTTTCAATCCAATCCTCTGCTTTATTATATTTTCGCATAAATCATAAATCGGCATGTTAGGTAAGCTCAATGGTTGGGATGATACAATTGTTGCAATGGCAACACCGCAGGGTATTGGTGCCATTGGTGTGATAAGAGTTAGTGGAGGTAAAGCGATTGAAGTGATCAACTCTATGTTTCATTCAAAAGATATTTCTAAAGAGGCTTCACATACATTACATGTTGGGCTGTTAAAAAATGGAGATGAAATATTAGACGAAGTAGTTTTATCGCTATTTAAAAATCCGTCTTCTTATACAGGCGAGGATGTGATTGAAATAAGTTGTCATGGTTCTCCATTCATTCAGGAAAAAATTATTCAGGCAATTACAGCAAAAGGTTGCCGTTTAGCGAAAGCCGGAGAATTTACACAACGTGCTTTTTTAAATGGTAAATTGGATTTGACACAAGCAGAAGCAGTTGCTGATTTGATTGCCAGTAATACCGAAGCGAGTAAAAATACAGCCATTAAAAATATTCGTGGTGGATTCTCTAATGCATTAAAAGATTTGCGAGAAGAACTGATAAAATTTTCTGCATTGATTGAATTAGAATTAGATTTTTCTCAGGAAGATGTTGAGTTCGCCGATAGAAAAAAATTCACAGATCTGATAGAAAAATTGATTTCATCTACACAAGAATTAATCAGTTCTTTTCAATTGGGAAATGTGATTAAGAATGGTGTTCAAGTTGCTATTATTGGAAAACCAAATGCAGGAAAGTCAACACTGCTCAACACTTTATTGAATGAGAACCGAGCAATTGTTAGTGATATTGCCGGAACAACAAGAGACACCATTGAAGAAATTATTAATATTGATGGAATTTTATTTCGGTTAATTGATACGGCCGGAATTCGCGAACATGCCAAAGATATTATTGAGTCTATTGGTGTAGAAAGAAGTTTGGAAAAAATGCATTTAGCCGATGTGGTGATCTATCTTTTTGATGTGAATGAAATGAATGAAGAAGATATACAACATGTGGTAAATGATTTTGAAAAGAATAATATTCGATATGTTTTAGTAGGTAATAAATTGGATAATGCTTCGAACGCAGAACAAAAATTTTCGTCATTCAATAATATTATTTTTATTTCTGCAAAAAATAATTTGCATATTGATTCATTGAAAAATGCATTGATCAAAAAAACAATTCATGGTAAAATCAACAATGAAGCAACCATTATAACCAATGCAAGACATTTTGATGCATTAAAAAAATTAGCCACTTCTTTATCAGACATTCAACAAGGATTGAAAAATCAATTAACCGGAGATTTGTTGGCTGCAGATATCAAATCTGCATTATTTTTTCTAGGAGAAATAACAGGTGAGATTACTAATGAAGATCAATTGGATTATATTTTCAGTAAGTTTTGTATCGGAAAGTAACTAGTTTAAGGAATTCCTTCACTTTACAATTGTATCCGCTCTTCTATCATTGAGCCTGTGATGGCATCCATTCCTTTTAATTCCACATATTCAATATGCGGCTTTAATAGCGAGCCTCCTTTTACTTCAAGATAAATTCTATTAACAATCATTTTTTTATCATTAATGGTTGTATAGGCATGATATAATTTATCATCTCCTTCCTGTAATAAGAATTTTAATTTTTTATAAGCCACCAGATAGAATTCAAAAAGATTTTCATTAATCTCTGTGACTTTTACACCATAGGCATATTTCTGCTGCATTTCATTCAATTCTTCTATATGTCCATTGGTTGCATAATCAATCCAATAAATATGTATGGGTTTTTGTTTGTTGATGATGTTGTTTTGTAAATTCAATTCATAAATAAGGGTATTGGTATTGGCAGGTCGCTGCAAGTAAAATAATTGTTTAGGGTTTTGTGGTGGAACAGGAAATTCAGTTGTCTGCGCTATTGCTGTGCTTCCTGTGCTTAGTATTAAGAAAGTAGATAATAATATTTTGTGGAAGGAATGCATTAATCTTTCTTTCATGAAAGATACTGAAAGACTTCAATAAATGTATTCTTGATTTTCTTTCAGCATCATTACAAATAAAAGGTAATTGTATAAAATGTCTACTACAATGGGATATCATATCCAATAAAAACTTACATTTAAATCTCATTGCAAAATCAGCTGTATGAATGCATTGCACCTTACCGACTATCTTGTTTTTCTTTTTTATTTTATTGTTGTGGCTTCCTATGGTTATTGGGTATATCGAAGAAAAAAGAAAACAACTATTACTGCTTCGCATGATTATTTTTTAGCAGAGGGCTCACTTACCTGGTGGGCAATCGGCGCTTCATTAATTGCTTCTAATATTTCCGCAGAACAATTTATTGGCATGAGTGGCAGTGGTTTTAAAATGGGGTTAGCTATTTCCAGTTACGAATGGATGTCGGCTGCTTGTTTATTAATTGTTGCTATATTTTTTATTCCGGTGTATTTGAAGAATAAAATTTATACCATGCCGCAATTCTTACACCAACGCTATAACTCAACCGTAGCAATGATTATGGCGATATTCTGGTTATTGCTGTATGTGGTAGTAAACTTAACTTCTATTTTGTATTTAGGTGCATTGGCTATTAATAAAATTTCAGGAATTGATATCACATTATGCATGTACCTCTTAGCCATATTCGCCATCTTTATTACACTTGGTGGAATGAAAGTAATAGGATACACTGATGTGATTCAAGTTTTCTTTTTGATTTTAGGCGGATTGGTCACCACTTATATTGCTTTGAATCTCGTATCTGAAAAATTCGGAACAACAGGAATATTCAATGGATTTAAATTAATGATGCAGCATTCGAATGATCATTTTCATATGATATTTAAGAAAGACAATGCTAATTATATTGATTTACCGGGATTAACTGTTTTAATTGGAGGTATGTGGATTGCGAACTTGAATTATTGGGGTTGTAATCAATACATCACACAACGTGCTTTGGGAGCGGATTTGAAAACTGCACGCAGTGGAATTTTATTTGCATCAACGCTTAAATTATTAATGCCCGTCATTGTTGTATTGCCGGGTATTGCTGCATATGTATTGCATCAGCAAGGAAATTTTCAAACAGAAATGTTGCAGAATGGCGAAGTAAATCCGGATAGAGCTTATCCTGTTCTGTTGAATTTATTACCAGAAGGATTAAAGGGTTTATCATTTGCTGCATTAACAGCGGCTATCGTGGCATCATTAGCCGGAAAAGCAAATAGCATCTCTACTATTTTTACTTTGGATATTTTTAAAAAGAAAATCAATCCTGATGCTTCTGAAAAATTTATGGTGCGAGTTGGTAAAATAACTGTAGTCGTTGCAATGATCTTGGCGGTACTGATTGCGCCTTTATTAGGTATCGATAAAAAAGGCGGCTTTCAATATATACAAGAATATACAGGCTTTGTATCTCCGGGTATTTTTGCCATGTTTATTTTAGGATTCTTTTGGAAGAAAGCTACTTCTAATGCTGCATTGTTTGCTACAGTTGGTGGTTTTATTTTTTCGATTGTATTTAAATTTTTACCAAAATTTGCGGACCTATCTTTTTTATCTGCTTCCGGTTTTTCAAAAGCTAATGAAGCCGGAATTTATGAAATTCCATTTTTAGACCGAATGGGTTTTGTCTTTTTAATTTGTGTAATCGGTATGATTTTGATTAGTACTTGGGATAACAGAAAAGGCAATAAAGCCCATGGTTTAGAAATTGAGAGAAGTATGTTTAAATTGTCAACTGGTTTTGCAGTAGGCGCATTATTTGTGTTGGGCATTCTTGCTGCTCTATATACTTTTTTCTGGTAGATTTATAAAATATATTCTTGGCTCAGATGCTGATGATTCAAATATTTTTTTGGTGTTTAGTAGGTCTTTTATTCTATTCCTATATTGGATATAGTGCTTTACTGGCTTGTGTTTCGCTGATTAGTAAAAAAAATAAAACAAATCACTCAATATTCAATTCAAAAGTCTCAATTATTATTCCTGCTTATGATGAAGAATTATTTTTAAGACGAAAATTAGAAAACATATTTGCACTCAATTATCCAAAAGAATTATTACAGGTGATTGTTGTGACAGATGGCTCAACTGATCAATCTAACAAAATTGTTGAATCATTTCCTTTTGTACAATTGTTATTCATCAATGAACGAAAGGGTAAAGCTGCAGCTATTAATAGGGCCATGCCATTTGTTACATCACCATATGTTATTTTTACTGATGCTGACACCATCTTAAATGTAAATTCCGTCCAGTTTATTTTATCTCATTATCAAAATGAAAAGATTGGCGGTGTTGCTTGTGAAAAAAGAATATTTCTTTCAAAAAACAATTCGAAAAGCAACTATGCAGAAGGGTTGTATTGGCAATACGAATCTTTTATTAAACAAATGGAAAGTGAAGTGCATAGTGTGATTGGTGCTGCCGGTGAATTTTTTTCCATCAAAACAAATTTGTTTCAAACATTGCCTGAAGATACTATACTGGATGATTTTATAATCTCATCTATCATTCTAAAAAAAGGATTTCATTTTGTGTATGAAAAAAATGCCATTGCAGTTGAATTGCCAACAATATCTCTAAAAGAAGAAGCGAAAAGAAAAATAAGAATTGCAGCAGGCGCTGCACAAACGCTTTCTCGCTTGGGCATTTGGCCTTATCAAAATATGTGGTTGAATATTCAGTATCTGTCACGAAGAGTCATTCGTTGGGTCATTAGTCCGATTGCATTGATATTGGTTTTCGTGTTCAATTATGTATTAAAGAGCAATAGTGAATTCTATTGCTGGCTTTTTAGTATTCAAATATTTTTTTATTGTTTTTCATTGACAGGCTACATCTTTTATTTATTTAAAATTCGGTCAGGCATATTATTGGCATCCATGTATTTTGTTTTTATGAATGCCTGTATGCTTATTGGTTTTGTAAAATATTTTACCGTTGGGCAGTCTGTAAACTGGAAAAAAGCCGAAAGAACTGCTATCTGACCCCTCATAAAATGAAAATGGTTCATGTGAGCAATTCAGTTATTTTTGTTAATATGGAAATAACCAATGAAATGATCGATCATTTGGCACATTTATCTCGTCTTCATTTTTCAGAAGAAGAAAAAATAGCGATGAAAGATGATATGCAAAAGATGATTGCTTTTGTAGAAAAATTAAAAGAAGTAGATGTTACCGGTGTTAAACCTTTGATGCATATGAGTGATGCAGTAAATGTGTTACGTGAAGATGAAATTAAAGGTAGTGTTAGCCGGGAAGAAGCATTGTTGAATGCGCCATTGCGTGATGAACAATTTTTTAAAGTACCTAAAGTCATTCGTAAATAATTTCTATATCATTAATTATAATTCATGAACTCCATCATTCATTTAGATAATATTCAGAAAAGTTATTTCATGGGTAGCCAGGCAATTCCTGTATTAAAAGGAATATCGCTTGATATTTTTAAAAACGAATATGTTGCATTAATGGGACCCAGCGGTAGTGGTAAAAGTACTTTGATGAACATCCTGGGATGTTTGGATTCTCCAACAGGAGGCACTTATGTGTTGAATGGAAAAGATGTAAGCAAAATGCCGGATGATGATTTGGCAGAAGTAAGAAATACCGAGATAGGTTTTGTGTTTCAACAATTTAATTTATTGCCAAGATTAACAGCGGCAGAGAATGTAGCACTGCCTTTGATTTACGCAGGTATTCCCAAAAAAGAAAGAATGGAACGTGCTTTGGAAGCTTTGAATAAAGTGGGGTTAGCAGATAGAAGTCACCATAAATCAAATGAATTAAGTGGTGGACAAATTCAACGTGTTGCCATTGCACGTGCTCTGGTGAATAATCCATCCTTATTATTGGCAGATGAACCAACCGGTAATTTAGATTCTAAAACATCTGTAGAAGTAATGGAAATATTTGGAAAAATTCAACAAGCAGGCAATACTGTTGTATTGGTTACGCATGAAGAAGATATTGCCCGATATGCCCATCGTGTGGTTCGTTTAAGAGATGGTTTGGTTGAAACTGATAAGCCCAGAGCAGAAGCATTTGCGCAAATGCAAGCCCATTAAGCATTTGAAAAGGTTAAAAATTTGTGGAGAGAGTGAAGGCTCTCTTTTTATTTCTGAACAAGGCTTGTTTATTTTTGTTGTACTAAATTATGGCGCAAAAAATTTATACCAAAACAGGCGATCTTGGAAAAACAAGTTTGATTGGTGGAACAAAAGTTCCCAAAAGCCATATTCGTATTGAAAGTTATGGAACCATAGACGAATTGAATTCTTTTATCGGATTGGTAAGTGATTCTATTCAACATCAACACACAAAAGATATTCTGAAAGAAATTCAGGACAGATTATTTACCATCGGTTCATCTTTAGCCTGTGATCCGGATAAAGAACCATTGATGAAAATCCCTGATTTGAAAGAAACGGATATTTTTTTATTGGAAAAGGAAATTGATGCAATGAATGATGTATTGCCGGTTATGAAGAATTTTATTTTACCCGGCGGGCATATATCTATCTCTTCCACACATATTGCACGTTGTGTTTGCAGAAGATCCGAAAGAATTTGTGTAAATATGCAAGAGAATGAAATGTTTGTAGAGCCTTTGGTTATTAAATATCTCAATCGTTTAAGCGATTATTTATTTGTATTGGCAAGATATATTGGCCACATATTAAGTGTTGAGGAGATTGCCTGGAGAGCGAGAGTATAATAAGTAGAGTTTAAAATTTGCACATCTGCATATTCGCACATCATATAATTTTTCCGTCTTTCATGTGCAATATTCTATCGCTCATCGCTGCTAATTCTTCGTTATGCGTTACCATTAAAAATGTTTGAGCAAATTCATTTCTCAATTGTACAAATAAATCATGCAATTCCTTTGCATTAGCGCTGTCTAAATTTCCGGTAGGTTCATCTGCAAAAACAATTTTAGGTTTATTAATTAATGCTCTTGCAACAGCAACGCGTTGTTGTTCACCTCCGCTTAATGCCTGAGGTTTGTTTTCGAATTTATCTTTCAACCCTAAAAGTGATAGTAATTTTTCAGCATCATCTTTCACTTCTTTCTTTTTTTTGCCGGCTATCCATCCCGGAATGCAAACATTTTCTAACGCCGTAAACTCAGGTAATAAATGGTGGAATTGAAAGACAAAACCAATATTCACGTTTCTGAATGCTGCTAATTTTTTTCCTTTCAAATCATGTAAAGCTGTTTCATTCAAAAATATTTTACCAGAGTCGGGTGCATCTAAAGCGCCCAGAATATGCAATAGTGTACTCTTACCTGCCCCCGAAGAGCCTACAATTGAAACAATTTCGCCTTTGTTGACTTCCAGCGAAACGCCTTTTAAAACCTGCAATGGACCGTATTTTTTGAATATCTGCTCAGCTTTCAGCATAGTCAGGTAAATATCAGCAAATGTAGTGTTTTCGGGCATTTCATTCAATTTGACACATTATTTACAAAGCCGTAACAAAACCCAATTTGGTAATTTCATTTATACGGTTACATTTGCAAAAAATTAGGAGCTATGTTTTGGACATTAGAATTAGCCAGTTACCTCGAAGAAGCACCATGGCCTGCTACCAAAGATGAATTGATCGATTATTCTATTCGTTCCGGTGCACCCATTGAAGTAGTAGAGAATTTGCAGGAATTGGAAGATGAAGGTGGTGAAGTATATGAAAGCATCGAAGACATTTGGCCTGATTATCCAAGTCAGGAAGATTTTATGTTTAATGAGGATGAATATTGATTCTTGCAGAACGAATAATAAAAAAGCCATTCAATATTGAATGGCTTTTTTAATGAAAATATTTTATTGTTTCTTGAATGTCAACTTAAAATAAAATAATACTAGCGATAAAGTTAGTACAACTGTATTTGCGGAAATAACAGGACCACTATTAATTCCAAAACCATATACCAACCAAACGATTGTGCTTGTTATTACAATCAATATCATCCATACACTAAGATCACCTACACTTTTACTTTTCCAGGATTTATATACTTGTGGTATAAATGTGATAGATGTTAAAAACGATCCAACATAACCAATGAATTCTGTCCAATTATTCATACAATGATTTTAATTATTTATTGAATGCCTAATTTTTGCATCACACCCATGCTCACACCGGTTGTTGAATAACCGCCATCATGAAATAAATTTTGCATGGTAACCATTCTGGTTAAATCGCTAAACAATGTAATGCAATAATTAGCGCAATCTTCAGCAGAAGCATTACCTAATGGAGCAATGGCATCAGCATAATCATAAAAATCACCAAAGCCTTTAATGCCGGTACCTGCTGTGGTTTTTGTTGGTGATTGAGATACAGTATTAATACGAACTTTTTTCTCTAATCCATAATGATAACCAAAACTGCGTGCAATACTTTCTAACATAGCTTTAATATCTGCCATGTCTGTATAAAATGGATAGGTACGTTGTGCTGCTGCATACGTTAATGCAACCACACTTCCCCATTCATTGATGGCATCTAATTTTTTTGCAACGGCTAACATTTTGTGTAAAGACATTGCCGAAACATCAATGCCCTTCATAAAATATTCGTAATTAGATTCTGTATAGGGAATATTTTTTCTGATGTTCACACTCATACCAATAGAATGTAAAACAAAATCAATCTTGCCACCTAATATTTCTTGCGATTTAGTAAATAAATTCGTTAACTCTTCCACGCTTGTTGCATCAGCAGCAATAATTTCTGAGTTTGTTTTCTCAGCTAATTTTTTTATTTCTCCCATACGCATTGCAATAGGCGCGTTAGTTAAAACAAAAGTGGCGCCTTCTTCATGTGCTTTCTCTGCTACTTTCCAGGCAATCGAATTTTCATCTAATGCACCGCTAATAATTCCTCTTTTTCCTTTTAATAAGTTGTATGACATAGCTTTAATTTAGTATTATAATAAAAATCAAAAATAAAATATTATCATGTTAATCTTCAATAATCTTTTTAATCAAACTTCAATTCATCATCATCTCTCTTGCATTTGCTAATGCAGCAGCAGTAGGCTTTTCACCACTTAGCATTTGTGCAATGGTAATAATGCGTTCATCTTCATTTAATAAACGAATATTGGTTTTAATGGTGTCGGCTTTAATTTCTTTATATACAAAGAAATGAGCATCTGCCTTACCTGCAATTTGTGGTTGATGGGTAATGCAGATTACTTGACGCTTAGCAGATAATTGTTTTAATATGATGCCCACTTGCTTTGCGGCCTCACCACTGATGCCGGTATCTATCTCATCAAAGATCATAGTTGGCAGATCAATACTTTCTGCTACTAATGATTTGATGCATAACATTAACCTGCTTAATTCACCACCACTCGCCACTTTTCTGATAGGTTCAAAACGATTGCTTTTATTGGCATCAAATAAAAAGTCAATCGTATTTTTCCCAAACTGATGTAATATAGTTTCTTTGATCTCAACTTTTAATTTAGCATTTGGCATCCCAACCTGAATTAATAAAGCATTCACTTTTTCTTCCAATGGTTTAGCTTGCTTATTTCTTGCTTTTGATATGATGCTTGCCTTATCTTCTAATTCTTTTAATAAAATGGCAACTTCTTTTTCTTTCAAAACAATGGCTGCATCAATATTTAATACCGCTTGTAATTTTTCTTCTAATTGATACTGAATGGTTAATAATTCATTGGTTGTTTTTACGCCATGCTTTTTCAATAGCTTATAACCGTTTGATATTTTTTCATTAATCAATTCAATTCTTTTTTCATCATAATTCACTCCATCATTTATTCTATCTACTTCTTCAGCAATATCCTGTAACTCTATTTGAGATGATTGTAATCTTTGAATAATGGTAGCAATATCCTCATTTAAAGAAGCGTAAGCTTGCAATTGATTGCTTAATTGTTTTAATAACTGCACAACAGGCTGCTCATTTCCTTTCAAATCAAAATATACCTTAGATAATGTTGTTTTTATGCCTTCACTGTTATTCAATAATTTCAATTCATTGTCTAATTCTTCCAGTTCATTTTCCTGTAAATTCAACTCATTCAATTCATCAAATAAAAATTGATTGTAATCGGCCTCTTTGTTAAAATCTATTTTTTGTTTTTGCAATTCCTCTAATTCCTTCTTTGCTTGTAACCACTGCCGATAAAGGTTTTGGTATAATTCAATATTTGATTGATTAACTGCCAAAGCATCTATCACTTCTCTTTGGAAATCACTATCGCCCAATTCTAAAGTGTCAAATTGTTGATGCAAATCAACCAGCAATGAAGCTAATTGTTTTAGTTGTTGCAATGTTGCAGGAGTATCATTAATAAAAGCTCTTGATTTTCCGTTGGAACTTATTTCTCTTCTCAATACCAATTCTTGTGTTTCCTCTAAATCATTCTCTTTTAAAAAGAATTGAATTTCTTTTTTATCGTCAGTAGAAAATATGCCTTCAATAAAACACTTCTTATCTTGTTTCAACAAAGCACTCGTATCTGCACGTTCGCCCAAAATTAAACTCAATGCACCCATTAAAATACTTTTACCGGCACCTGTTTCGCCGGTAATAATATTGAGTTGATTAGAAAAATCAATTTCTATTTCATCAATAATGGCATAATTCTGTATGTGCAGTTTTTTCAACATTGCGAGATGCAAAGTATTAAATTATTAATTATACAAGGCATTGCCGAAATTAAAAAAGGGTTTTCATTTTGAAAACCCTTTTTTATAATATTTCAGATGAAGTTTATTTCACTTCAACACTGTCATTCAAATCACTGTCAGCCAAAATACGACCACAGTTTTCGCACACAATTACTTTTTTGTGTAAACGAATTTCGCTCTGACGTTGAGGCGGAATTGAATTAAAGCAACCACCACAAGCATCACGTTCAACAGGTACTACAGCCAATCCGTTACGATAACTTTTTCTGATTCTGTCGTAACTGTATAATAATCTTTCATCAATTTCATGACGGGCAGTATCGCTTATTTTTCTAAAATGTTTTTCTTCTTTCTCTGTATCAACAATAATCTTTTCTAATTCGCCTTTCTTATGATTTAACACACCTTCTTTAACGGCAATCTGTTTCTTTGCAGCTTCTAAAGATTTTACTTTTTCAGCCAATTCTTCATTTGCATCACGAATATGTTTTTCAGCTAATTTAATTTCTAATTGCTGCATTTCCATTTCTTTGGTAATGGCTTCAAACTCACGATTGTTTTTTACATTATCGCTTTGTTTTTCATATTTCTTTACCAATGCTTCACTTTCTTTCATGGCATTTTTCTTGCCTTCAATAAATTCAGAAATACCATTAATCTCTTCTTCAATCCTGTTTTTACGACTATTCAATCCGGTAATTTCATCTTCCAAATCACTTACTTCCATTGGTAATTCACCTTTCAAAATTTGAATCTCATCCAACTTGCTATCAATCTTTTGTAATTTGATCAAGCCTACCAATTTTTCTTCTACTGAATATTCTTTTACTGCTGCCATATTATATGTTCAATTTAAAATGTACTATTTTGAATTTTGTTTTCGGCTTTAGTATTTCATAGCATCACCGCTTGTGTCACTCACTTCAACGTTCCGAAATAACTTCAGCTTCTCTAAATAAAATACTGCACAGGGTTCGTTCTCGCTTCACTTTTAAGGATGGCAAAAGTAGGGAAATTTGATTGTAAAACCGTAATAATTAAGTCGGGAGTAAATTGCTCACTTTCCCAGTGGCCTATATCGGCAATCACCATCTGGTCATTGGCATCAAAGAATTCGTGATATTTTACATCAGAAGTTATATAAAAATCTGCTTTGGCAGCCAAAGAATTACTAATCAAAAAGCTTCCTGCACCACCACAAACAGCTACTTTTTTCACTTTTTTCTTTAATAATTGGGTGTGTTTGATGGCTTCGAGGCCAAAAACAGCCTTTATTTTGGTCAAAAAGACTTTTTCGTCCAGTGGCTCCGGCAACTCACCAATTAAACCGCTTCCAATATGTTCAAAATAATTAGCCAAAGGAATTAAATCATAAGCCACTTCCTCGTAAGGATGCGCTTGCACCAAAGCCTGAATAATTTTTGATTGCAAATAAGCCGGAAATATAATTTCTATTTTTAATTCTTTCTCCGCATGCTGTTTGCCAATTTCACCAACAAAAGGGTTGGTTCCTTCCGATGCTTTGAAAGTTCCTATTCCTTCTACACTAAAACTACATTCACTGTAATTACCAATCTGTCCGCCACCCGCATCAAATATCGCAGTCTTAATTTTTTCAATATGTTCAACGGGAACAAATGTATAAAGTTTGGTAAGTTGATTTTGTTTCGGCAATAGAATTTTTCTGTTTATCAATCCCAAAGCATCGGCCATCTTATCGTTTACACCTTTTAGCACATTATCCAAATTGGTATGTACAGCATAAATAGCAATATCATTTTTGATGGAGGCGATGATGGCTTTCTCTACATAATTCTTGCCATTGATTTTTTTTAAACCATTAAATATAATTGGATGATGTGCGATAATCAAATTGCATTTTTTTTGTTTTGCTTCAAACACAATTTCTTCGGTAGCATCCAAACTGCATAATACGCCGGTACAATTCCAATCAGCATTTCCGGTAATTAATCCGCAGTTGTCATAACTTTCCTGATATGCTGTTGGTGCAAATTTTTCTATCGCTCGTATAATTTCACCGATGATAATCATTGCAAGTCTTATTTTCGGCTAAATTAATCCAATCTTTTTTGTTTATGCGTGAAGAATTGTATTTAAATTTCAATGGTAAGATGCTGAAGAATGAAAAACCACTCATCTTTCACGATAATCGTTCATTCCGTTATGGCGATGGTTGTTTTGAAACAATGAAATTAATGAACGGAAAAATTATATTAGAGCCTTTTCATCTAGAAAGATTATTTACTTCTCTGCAATTACTGCAATTCAATAAACCGAATTTTTTTATTACAGATGATTTTTTAATGCAGATCAAAGAAGTTGCTAAAAAAAATCAACATAAAAAATTAGCCAGAGTTCGGGTAACAGTTTTTAGGGGTAATGGCGGACTGTATGATACAGATAATCATCAACCGAATTATATTATTGAAACAATGGACTTAAACAGCAGCAATAATAAATTAAATGAAAATGGTTTGGTGATGGATATTTTTAAAGATGCCAGAAGAGCATTCGATAAATTTTCCCCAATCAAAAGCAATAATTATTTGCCTTATGTAATGGCCGCCATGTGGGCGAAAGAAAATAAATTAAATGATGCTTTGATATTGAATGCTCATGATAGAATTGCCGATGCAACCATTGCCAATGTTTTTATTATTAAAGACGGAATGATACAAACACCTGCTTTAACCGAAGCTTGTGTAGGTGGCGTGATGCGTAAGTATTTATTAAAAAGATTGAAGGAAGAAAATTATTCTGTACAGGAAACATCCATAACAGTTGACGATATTTTAAATGCTTCTGAAGTTTTTTTAACGAATGCTATTTATGGAATTCGGTGGGTAAAAGAATTGGGCAAAAGCAATTATAAAAAGCAATTATCAGAAGTGTTATACAAAAAAATTGTAGCGCCCAACTTTTTGTAACAATTGTTGTTATGTTTTAAAATCATTTCATGAAGACTGTTATCAATATCATGTGGTTTCGAAGGGATCTGCGATTGCATGATAATGCAGCTTTATATCATGCATTGAAAGACAATAATCCTGTTCTCCCTGTTTTTATTTTTGATAAAAATATTTTGGATGACCTGCCAAATAAAAATGACCGGCGTGTTGCTTTTATTCATCAAATATTGAAAAACCTTCAAGAACACTTAATGCAATTGAATGGCAGCTTTGAAATTCTTTATTCAACACCGCTTGAAGCTTTTAAACAATTATTGGAGAAATATACTGTTCAAAAAGTTTTTGCCAATCACGATTATGAACAATATGCTATTGACAGAGATACATTAATTGAAAATTATTTAAAAGAAAATGGAGCAAGTTTTCATACATATAAAGACCAGGTTATTTTTGAAAAGCTTGAGGTGACAAAAGATGATGGTTTACCATATACTGTATTTACACCTTATAGTAAAAGATGGAAAACTGTGTTGACTGATTTTCACTTGCAATCTTATCCAACAGAAAAATATTTTTCTAATTTTTGTAAGCAATCTTCAAAGCCAATTCCATCTTTGGAAAGCATGAATTTTATTGCTGATAAAAATATTTTTCCATCTTCCAATATAAATGATACCATCATTAAAAAATATACGGAGCAAAGAAATTTTCCTGCCGTTAATGGAACCACACAATTAGGTATTCATTTGCGTTTTGGTACTATCAGTATTCGTGCATTGGCAAGGCATGTAAGTTCTATCAATGAAACTTATTTTAATGAATTAATATGGCGGGATTTTTATCATATGATCTTATGGAATTTTCCCCAAGTGCGTCAGGGTAAAGCTTTTCGTAAAGAATATGATTTAATTGGATGGAGAAATAATGAGGTAGAGTTTAAAAAGTGGTGTGAAGGAAAAACAGGATACCCAATCGTTGATGCGGGTATGCGTGAATTAAATGCAACGGGGTTTATGCACAATCGGGTGCGTATGATTGTTGCTTCTTTTTTAACCAAACATTTATTGATCGACTGGCGTTGGGGCGAAGCATATTTCGCTGAAAAATTATTGGATTATGATTATGCTGCCAATAATGGCGGATGGCAATGGGCTGCCGGAAGCGGTTGTGATGCGGCTCCTTATTTCAGAGTGTTTAATCCAACATTGCAGACAGAAAAATTTGATAAGGATTTGAAATATATACGTAAATGGATTCCTGAATTAGATTCATTTGATTATCCTAAACCTATTGTTGTGCATGAAGATGCAAGGAAACGTTGCTTGGAAGTATATGGAAAAGTGTTGAAGAAGATCAGTCAATAAAAATATTTTGCACTGTTGTTTTTATTTCGGGATGTAATTGCTGATACACTTCTAATAACTTCAGCACAGCGGTTCTTCCATTTTCACCTAAGTTATGCGAATAGCTGTTTACATATAAATTAATATGTTGTCGCATTACATCTTCACTCATTTCCTGCGAGTGAATTTTTATATAATCAGTTAATTCAGTTTGATAATTTGCAAACGCATATGCTACACTTTTTTTAATTAAGCGATCAACTTGTAAGCTAATCTGTTGATCAGTTTTTCTGTTAGTAATAATTCCACCTAATGGAATAGGTACTTGTAATTTTTCTTCCCAGTATTCCCCCAAATCAACAATTTTAAGCAATCCCTTTAAATGATAAGTGAATCTGTTTTCATGAATAATTACACCTGCGTCTACTTCTTCGTTTAAAACAGCATCTTCAATTTCATGAAACACTTTAAACACTTTATTTTTTGCATTTGGATAAGCTAATGAAAATAATAAATGTGCTGTGGTATTTTCTCCCGGAATAGCTATTGTTAAATCTTCGAGTTTCGAATTTCGAGTTTCGAATTTCGAAATCAATAAAGGTCCTACACCTTTTCCTAGAGCGCCACCGCTGTTCAATAAAATATAATTATTCAATACCAATGGTAACACACCGTAACTAATTTTTGAAAAATCTAATTTACCCTGTAATGCCCACTCATTCAGCGTTTGCACATCTTCTAAGTGAACTTCAAATTCAAGTCCTTCGGTATCAATTTTATGATTGACCAATGCATCGAAAATGAAAGTATCATTCGGACAAGGAGAGAAGCCAAGCGTGAATTTCATTTACTTTAGTTTATATAATCTATCAACATATTTCAACAATGTTTGGTTGAGATTTTCAATGGCTTCTTTCATTTTCCATTTTGTTTTATCTCTTTCACCAACATAATTTGAAATGCTGCGTATCTGAATAAATGGAATATTCATTTCTCTGCATACATAATGTAAGGCTGCACCTTCCATACTTTCAATAACCGGCTCGTATTTTTTTATGAGTTGATCAATACGTTCTTTATTGGAGGTTATCTCATTGACTGTGATAGAAGAAACTTCGGGCAGCCCCAATAAATTGTATTCTTTTAAATGCTGATTAGGTAATTTTCTTTTCTCAAAAGGATGGTAACTGCTTTTTTCTAATTTCAAATCAAACAGATCTTTCCATTTGCCTTCCTCTTCAACTCCTGTATCACCCAACATTTCATTATTCACAGCCACTACTTTACCTAAATTCATTTTTTTATTGAAAGTGCCTGCAATACCTGCCTGAATGATTAGATCCGGTTTTTCTTCATACGCCATTCTTGTTATGGAAATAGCAGCAGCCAAGATACCCACACCACTTTGGTGAAACAATAATTTCATGCGTTTGCTATGATTGGTGTATAGTTCATTTACATCCAAAAATGTGGGCATCCATTCGCCGGTAGTGGCCGCGGTAATAACAACTTTCATAGATGTAAAGGTCTGAATCAGTTGTCAAGCAACGAAATCTTTCTTAAAACTTTTTCTTGTATTACCTTTGCCGCAATTAAAGAAATGGTGATGGTGTATTTAACAAGATTAGAACATTTTAATGCTGCACATAAATTGTATAACCCAAAGTGGAGCAAAGAAAAAAATGAGGAAATTTTTGAAGGCTGTGCCAATGAAAACTGGCATGGACA
>CAIRTF010000007.1 GCA_903881425.1 uncultured Chitinophagaceae bacterium
AGGAAAAGGATTTCCTGAAGTGCAAGGTTATGGAAGAGGTGATCAATTAATTTATGTGAATGTATGGACGCCGCAACATATCAGCAGCGAAGAAAAAGAAATTTTAGAAAAATTAAATAAGAGCAACAATTTTAAACCTCAACCGGATAAGAATAGTAAAAGTTTTTTTGAAAGAGTGAAAGAAGCGTTTAGTTAAATTGAATTGTTATGTTAATCCTGATGAATATCGGAATGGAACATAATTTACTATTATCGCTTTCTTTTTTTATAGTTGTATAATTTATCTGCTTTTTGTACTAACCTTATAAATTCTTGTTGAATTCTGCTATTGGCATCTGCTGAATTTGATGCAATGTTCAACACATCATCGTAAGAATAATTCTTTACAAAATTAGAATTCTTCAATAAACTGCCGAACATAGCAACTGCGGCAGTGAAGCGATATAAAGGTTCTGCCTCATAAAAATTTTCTACCTGATTAGGCAACATGAATTTTTGTGATACTAACTTTTTTGTTTCAGGTAATTTGTATTGCAAATTTAGTTTAGCAATAGAAGCTGTGCTGTCTTTGATTTCTTTCTGTGGTTCAATTTCAAATACGGCCATCATATTATGTCCGCTGCCTACTTCGCCACCTTCTAATTCGCTGGTACTATCGTTAATGGCATTCTTCTTATTATCAAAACCAATAAGTCGATAAGTTTTCACTATATCAGGATTAAAGCTAACTGTGGTAAATGCATCATTGGCTACAGCATATAATGTTTGTGTAAATTCTGTTACCAATAATTTTTCTGCTTCATTGATATTATCTAAATAAGCAGAATTGCCATTTCCTTTTTTAGCGAGTGTTTCTAATTTACTGTCTTTATAATTCCCCATGCCTACGCCAATGCAGGTTAGATAAATGCCGCTTTGCCGTTGAATAGTAATCAAATCTTCCAATTGTTTTTCTGTTGTTTGTCCAACATTAAAATCACCATCAGTTGCTAATATCACTCTGTTATTACCATTTTTTATAAATGCATGTTTGGCAATATCATAAGCAGTACGAATAGCATTTTCTCCCGGTGTATCTCCATCAGCCACCAATGAATCCAATACATTCATAATTTTTTCTTTCTCTTTTCCACTGGTAGGTTTTAGCGGATTGGCCACATAACCACCATAAGTAACAATGGATACAGTATCTTTTTCCCTTAAATTTTCTACTAATAGTTTAAATGCCGATTGCAGCAAAGGCAGTCTGTTAGGGCGTTCCATAGAACCCGATATATCAATTAAAAAAACCAAATTGCTGGGTGGTACTGCATCTAAATTTAATTTAGGTGCGTTTAAATGAAGAAACAATAATTGGTTGTTGTTATTCCACGGGCAAGTGGTGATTTTGGATGTACAAGTAAAATCAGTATGCGAATTATTTTCTTTTTTCTCACGAAAATTAAAATAGTTCAACATCTCTTCAATGCGCACTGCATCAGTAGGCACATTCATCCCATTAGAAATAAAGCGACGTATATTACTGTAAGATGCTTTATCGATGTTCAAACCAAATCCTGTTTCGGGATATTGTGCGGCTTCAATAAAATTATTCTCTACCAAACTGCTGTAACTTTCTCCTAATATGGAGAACATAGCAGTTTTGTCTTCCATTAAATTTTTTGTTCTCGAAGCTAATTTTGTTTTAATAATATTGACAGTTGCAGCCAATGGTTTAATAACCAATATTTGATAGATCTTGGTATCTACTGCTTTCTTTATGGTTTCAAAACCATCCATACTTACCGTAATAGTATCAATGGCCACTTCGGTGGGTAATCCGAATAATCCTGATGCACCGGAATAGAATGGGTATCTTCCTTTTGAGCTTAAATTGATCTTTGCACCTTGTAATGTATTGCCCTTCTCATCTCTTATTTCGCCACGTAAATAGTATTGGCTGAATAGTGATGAACAAAAACAAAAAAAAATCAGGACAAGCAATGCCTGTTTCATCGGATGCTTAAGGGTTTGTGTTCCAATATAACGATTAAACAGTATTAAATGATATGATAAATATCAGTTAATGATAATATTAATCGTTGTGCAATTGATAAATTTCCGGAATATTTCTTCCAAAGCCATCATAATCCAATCCGTAACCTAATACAAATTTGTTTGGAATGGTAAAGCAACAATAATCAATAGGAATATTATATTCAGTGGCTTCGGGCTTATGCAATAAGATGGCTACTTTTAAAGAAGCAGGTTGTTGGTTTTGAATCTGAGGCAAAAAACTATGCATGGTTTTTCCGGTATCAATAATGTCTTCTAATATCACTACATGCCTGTCAGTAATATTAGCATCCAATCCTATGGAAGTAATTACATGTCCGGTTGATTGGGTGCCTTTATAAGAAGCCAATTTAATAAAACATATTTCTGCCATGATGTTTAACTCTTTAAACAAGTCTGCGGCAAACATAAAAGAGCCATTGAGTATGGCAATAAAAACAGGGTTCTTGCCTTCGTAATCTTTGTTGAGCTTGGCTGCCAATTCTTTGATCTTGTTTTTAATAGTAGCTTCTGTAATGAAAGGAACAAATGTTTTATCCAATACTTTAATTGATGACATGCTATTTATTTAGAAGAGTTATTGATATTATTTTTCAACAATGTAATTGTTTTTGGTGTAGATGGTGCATTGCTGCGCAGATAAATTTTTTCACCGGATAATGGCTGCATATTTTTCTTCAATCCATTGTATTCTAAAATGCTTTCTAAGCGAACACCTTCTTTCTGACAAATCTCAAACAACGATTCATTATTCTGCACCACATGAAAATCAGTACTGCCTTTTTTTAATTTTTTTTCTAAAAAGATCAATGACGCGTTGTCTAATATGTCTGCATCATTCATATCATTGAAATCAAATAGTTTACTCAATGCAATATCATATTGATTGGCTAATGAAAGGAGTGAAGTGCCTTCTTTTGCAAACAATACTTTTGTATGATTGATGGTAAACACACCGGCGGGATAATTATTTGTATTGATGGTATTATTAGAATTCCTTTTTGAAGCAGGTGTTATTCTGGTATCTTCTGTTTCCTTCTCTGCCTCTGTAATATTGACTATCACAGGCTTTGCAGCAGATACACTTTTTAAAGGTTCAGCTTCGGATGATGCGTTCAATGAAACTGTTGTATTGGTTGTTTCACCGGATGAAGGCATTTTATTTGTTTTGTTCAATACCAATAATGTGTATTGATTCAAATTATAATCATTGATCACCTTCATTAATTTTTGCGGATAATCTTTCTCTGTTGCATAACCTGCTTTCTTTAAACCATAAGCCCAACCTTGAAAATCGGCAGGATCTAATTTAAACAGATCAACATAATAAGGTCGGTTCTTTAAAAAATCGGAATGATCTTTAAATGATGCTTCCGCATCAGGATAACTTCTAAAACATTCATGTCTGGCATCATCATCATGATATACTTTTTCTCCTGTCCATTCAGTTTTACATTTAATACCAAAATGATTATTAGATTGAATACACAAATCACTTTCACCATATTGAGATTCTAAAATACCCTGCGCCAATGTAATGGCTGCAGGTACGCCACTGCGCTGCATTTCACTCATGGCAATATCTTTATACTTGCTGATATAGGCTTCGCCTTTTTCTTTTTGTGCATAAGAAAAATGTATCAGCATGCAACTTGTAACAACTAAAATAATTTTCTTCAACATCACATTTTTTTTCTAATCAATAATAAACCATCTCTTACGGTAACCAGCACTTGTTCTGTTCTTTCATCTTTTGCCACATATTCATTGAATGCGTGAATGGCTTTAGCATTTTTGCCTGTAATATTTTCTTCCAATACCTGACCGTGAAACAACACATTGTCTGCAACAATTAAACCTTTATCACTCAATCTCGGTAAAACCAAATCATAATATTGCGTATAACTTGTTTTGTCTGCATCAATAAAAACAAGATCCCAAACAAAGGGCAATGTTGGGATAATCTCCAATGCATTACCAAGGTGCAAATGTATTTTTTTATTTAAATCCGATCTGCTAAAATTCATTCTTGCTGTGTTGGCATCTTCCTCTCTTAATTCCAACGTATACAATTCTCCATTGGGTTGTAAGCCTTGGGCTAAACATAATGCACTGTAACCGGTAAACGTTCCTATTTCTAAAACGTATTTAGGTTGAAGAATAGTGCTTATGAAAGATAAAAATTTCCCCTGCACCGGACTACTAAGCATATGTGCATGCGGATGATGTTGTAAAGTATGTTGTTGTATTTCGTTTAATAATGCATCATCCGGTGAAGTAATGTTTGCTGCATATTGTTCTGCCAATGGATGAATCAATTCCATTGCGCAAAAGTAAGAGAAATGTTTTTAGAGAGAAAGCATTACACTATTTGTTCAACCACAACGGCGGTACCGTAAGCCAATACTTCTGTTAATCCGTTCATAACTTCATTAGCATCATAACGCATATTAATGATGGCATTACAACCCAACGCTTTTCCGTGTTCTATCATTAATTGTAATGATTCTTCACGTGCTGTTTCGCATAGTTCGGTATAAATGGTGCTTCTGCCGCCAAATAATGTCATGATACCGCCGGCAATATTGCCAACAATACTTCTGGAGCGAACAGTAATACCGCGAACCAATCCTAATTGCTTGGTTATTCTATATCCTTCTAATGCATTGCTGGTGGTGATTAAAATGGATTGAGACATATTCTTTTGTTTTTAGTGTAATAGTAATATTATGTGAATAAAATTATTTCATCTAGCCTGATTTTTTGTTTCTTTCTCCGATTTCGATACTAATAACAATCCAATAAAAGTTAATGTACCATTGATTACCAATAATTCAATGCCTATTTCAAATGAGCCGAAAATCTCTTTTTGAAATTTGTCAATAAAAAAACAAATAGTGGGTGCTGCGATACAAACTACCGGCACTAAAATATCTTTTACTTTTCGTTTGGTCAAAATACCAAAGGAAAATAAACCCAATAAAGGTCCGTAGGTGTAAGAGGCTACTTTTAAAATGATACCGATCATGCTTTGATTGTCTATCCATTTATATACCATCACAAATAATAAAAACACAAAAGCAAATGTTAAGTGAATACGCTGACGCATTTTTTTCTTACTCACTTCACTCATCTTGGTATTGCGCTGCATGCCTAAAATATCAATACAAAAAGTAGAAGTTAATGCCGTGATGGCACCATCTGCACTGGGGAATAATGCAGAGATCAATGCAATAATAAAAATTACCGAAACAATATGGGGCATGTGATGCAATGCAATGGCCGGAAATAATTTATCGCCTATCTCTGTTACGTTTTCATGTGCAGCATATAAGTATAATAATCCACCGAGAAATAAAAATATGAAAATAGCAAAGGCTAAAATAAATCCTAATGACAAAACATTCTTCTTAGAATCTTTCAATGTCTTCACCGAAATATTTTTTTGCATCATCTCCTGATCCATACCCGTCATGGTAACGGTAATAAAAATCCCAGCAATAATTTGCTTCACAAAAAACAGTTTACTGTTAGGGTCTGTTACAAAAATTCTGGAGAAACCTTTTTCATTCATTGCCTGAATACTATCAGCAAAGCCCATGTGCATGTTATTCATAATATACACCACACAAATAATTAATCCGGCAAGCATACAAGTGGTTTGTAAAGTATCTGTCCATACAATGGTTTTTACACCACCTTCAAAAGTGTACAATAATATCATCAATAAAATGATTATAGTGGTTGCCCAAAAAGGCACATGAAAACTTTGCAGTATCGCATCTTGCAAAATATTTACCACCAGATATAATCTGGCAGTAGCGCCCATTATTCGGGATACAATAAAAATAAAAGCACCGGTCTTGTAAGAAGTAAAACCCAATCTTGTTTTTAAATAATCGTAAATAGAAGTAAGGTTCAGCCGATAATACAATGGCAGCAATACATACGCAATCGTTATATAACCAATGATGTAACCAATGGTTACCTGAAAATATGCAAAGGATTCTTTGGCTACTGCGCCGGGCACACTTACAAATGTTACACCGCTTAAAGAAGTACCCAACATACCAAAAGCAACCAATATCCAATTACTATTGCGGTTACCAATAAAGAAAGATTCATTATTGCTGTTACGTCCGGTGTGCCAGGCAACACCTAGAAGAATTAGAAAATAGCCGATCACAAAAGAGAATAATAATAATGGAGACATAATAAATCGTTGAATAAATAAAAAGACAAGATAAAACTTTATGTGAAAGTGTTGTAAGTTTATACGCGAATAAAATTAACCCTTTAACATTCTTAGAAAATATAACGAGATGCAGTTTAAAAGTGTAGCCGTTTTCTGCGGCAGTAAATCAGGCAATAATCCTTTATTCATTCAGCAGGCAGAAGAGTTGGGACAATTATTAGCCAAGCATCATATCACTTTAGTGTATGGTGGCGGTGGTGTAGGATTGATGGGTGCTATAGCCAATGCCGTATTAGAACATCATGGTAAAGTGGTAGGTGTTATTCCGGAGATTTTATTAGAGTGGGAGCAGGAGCATAAAGGTATTACCGAATTAAAAGTAGTGTCTGATATGCACATGAGAAAAAAGATGATGTATGAATTAAGTGATGCTGCCATTATTTTACCCGGTGGTAACGGAAAATTAGATGAATTGTTTGAATTGATTACCTGGAATACATTGAAGATACATGAGAAGAAAATATTTATTCTCAATGCAGCAGGATTTTACGATCATTTGATTGCACATATCCATCAAATGATGAAAGAAGGATTTTTATATGAAGATTGGCAACAACGCATTACTGTTGTGGAAACAGTGGCTGCTATCTTTTCTTAGAAGGATGTAAATAAAATCCAAAGCCACCGCGAAATACAGGCAATACATTATTATAATAATCACGATAAGGCGAATTGGGATTATTCAACAGATCGATCATCAATACCAAATAAGAATAATGGCTGCCAATGAATTTCCCGCCATAGCCTACACCTGCTAAAAAACTGGCAGCATTAATATTATTGGAAACATTACCTGTATTATTAATATTGCTAGAATAATGAATAAAATTATATTCAGGTTGCACCTGAATAAATAAAAAATTCACGGGCCATACTCTTGCAAAAACGCCTGCACCATAATTAAATGTTTTGTACTTGATGTTATTGCTGTAGATGTCTGTATAGTTTTGCGTAGTATAATTTATATTCAATGCAACACCTGTATCAAACCATTGATTAAAACTATAACCAACCTCCGGGTTAGCACCAATACTGAATCCGCCGCTTCCGCCACCCAATCCTAAACTGCCACCAATAAAAATATTCTCCTGTTTAAAACTATTGCTTTTGGGAATAGTGTTATTATACTGCTGTGCAGAGGATGCTATTATTAATAATAATAAGATGCTGCTGATGATTGTTTTTTTCATTGAATGATTTATAAAGTGAAATTAACTCATCCCTTTATATCAAATATCTTGCCTGCATTTAAAATATTGTTAGGATCGAATGCTTTTTTGATCTCTCTCATCAAATGAAGATTTGCTTTTGCAAAAACAATATCCATAAATCCTTTTTGGATTAAACCAATACCATGTTCACCGCTGATGGTGCCACCCAATGAATACACCAGATCGAATAATGCTCTTAAGGGAGTATTCATTTTTTCGCTGCCGTAACTATTTTTAATTTCAGGATCATTGATTCGAATATGCAAATTACCATCGCCTGCATGTCCGTAACATACAGCTTGAAAACCATATTGTTTGCCCAATTCTTTCACGCCTTTAATTAATTTAGGCAATTCTGCTCTTGGTACAACTGTATCTTCTTCAATAGTATAACCACTTGATTTTACTGCTTCGGCAACACGTCTTCTCAACTTCCACAATTCAGCTTTTTGTTGTGCATCATCTGCAAAGAATATTTCACCTGCATCAAAAGTTGTTAATAGTTCTGCAATGGCTTCCATGTCACTCATCAAGACATCCATATTATTACCATCCACTTCAATAATTAAATGTGCAGCAATACTATCATCTACCGGAACAGCGGTGCTGTCTACCATTTTACTCACTATTTTCAATGCATCTATTTCCATCAATTCCAAAGCACTGGGCGTGAAACCCGCACGGAATATAGCACTTACTGCTTCGCTCGCTTTTTCTAATGATGCAAAAGGCGCCAACATCAACAGATCATATTTAGGAAAAGGAATCAGCTTCAACACAATTTTTGTTACAATGCCTAATGTGCCTTCGCTGCCTACCAATAATTGTGTCAAATTATATCCTGTTGAATTTTTCAACACATTGGCACCGGTCCAAATAATTTCTCCGGTGGGTAATACTACTTCCAAATTCAATACATAATCTTTTACCACACCATATTTTACAGCTTTTGGTCCGCCGCTGTTTTCTGCAATATTGCCGCCAATAAAACAAGAACCCCGGCTACTCGGGTCAGGCGGATAAAACAATCCTCTTTCTTTTACAGAGTCTTGCAATACTTCAGTGATCACACCCGGTTCAACAATCACTTGCAAATTGCGTTCATCAATGGATAATATCGAATTGAATCTTTCTGTTGATAATAATACACCACCCAAATGAGGTAATGCACCCCCACTTAAACCTGTTCCGGCACCACGTGGGGTAACGGGTATCAAGTCTTCATTACATATCTTCATAATGGCAGCTACTTCTTCCGGTGTTCCGGGTTTAAGCACTACTTCAGGTAAATAGAGTAGTTTTTCTGTTTCATCATGTCCATAATGATTCAGACTTTCCTCATCTGCCATTACATTTTTATCTCCTACAATTTGTTTAAATTCTTCTAACCTTTTTATACTGATCATTCCCTTGTTTTCCTGGATGCTCATTTCCTCAATTTTCGGTAAAAATAAAGCCTTGTGAGCAGATAGAATAATCACTATCAAAATTTTACAGCGGTCTGATAGCATTTTTAAAAGAAGTCCTTTCTTTTATTGAAATATTTCAAACCTTTTGCTTTTAATGAAGAATATTTAAATCGGCAACGATTGCACTGAATATTTTGTAATGTGTACATTTAACATGAACTGTTTTTTGGAAAATATTTAAACCCTATTTTTGCATACTAACTAATGATTGTTAGCTTATGTCACTATCCACTATGCTACTTCCTACAGAAAAACTACAAGCCTTAGGCTTATCCGATCATGTTACCATCCATTACCAATTAACACCTGAAGAATTAACGGAACAAACATTGCAAAAGGGGCAGGGTATATTAAATGATACCGGCGCTTTATGCATTAATACCGGAGAATTCACGGGGAGGAGTCCTAAAGACAAATTCATTGTAAAGGATGGGATAACAGAGAAAACAGTTGATTGGGGCGGATTCAATATTGCGATTGAAGAAAAATATTTTTTGCAGTTAAAAGCAAAATTGCTGAAGCACTTAAACGCTAAGCAAGAAGTATGGGTAAGAGATGCTTATGCATGCGCTGATCCGGAACATCGTTTAAATATTCGAGTGATCAATGAACATGCCTGGAGTAATTTATTTGCACATAATATGTTCCTTCGTCCAACAGAAGAAGAACTGGAAACATTTGAACCGGATTGGCATATTATTCAGGCACCGGAATTTAAAGCGGACGCTTTAGTGGATGGCACACGACAACACAATTTTGCCATTGCCTCATTTAAACATAAAACCATCATCATTGGCGGAACAGGATATACCGGAGAAATGAAGAAAGGGATATTTACTATTTTAAATTATATCCTTCCACAGGAAAGCAATGTACTCAGCATGCATTGCAGTGCTAATATGGGTGAAGATGGCGATGTGGCGATATTCTTTGGATTAAGCGGTACGGGTAAAACAACACTGAGCGCCGATCCCAACAGAAAATTAATAGGTGATGATGAACATGGATGGAATGATAACAGCGTATTTAATTTTGAAGGCGGTTGTTATGCCAAGACCATTGATCTATGTGAAGACAAAGAACCGGAGATATTCCATGCTATTCGTCCGGGTGCATTGATAGAGAATGTATGTTTCTTTGATGGGACGAATCAAATTGATTTTGCAGGAAAAAAAATTACCGAGAATACCCGTGTTAGTTATCCGTTATATTTTATCAGCAATGCATTGGAGCCCAGTATTGGTGGCCTTCCTAAAAACATCTTCTTCTTAACCTGCGATGCGTATGGTGTATTACCACCCATTTGTAAATTAGATGCGGGACAGGCAATGTATCAATTCATATCAGGTTATACAGCAAGAGTAGCGGGAACAGAAGCAGGTGTTACAGAACCGAAAGCCACATTCAGTGCTTGTTTTGGTGCACCATTCCTTCCTTTGCATCCGGGATATTATGCACAGATGCTGGGAGAGAAGATGAAAGAAAACAATGTAAATGTGTGGATGGTAAATACGGGATGGAGTGGCGGAGCTTATGGTGTAGGCAACAGAATGAAACTATCTTATACCAGAGCGATGATTACGGCTGCGCTCAATGGCGGATTAGATAATGTGGAATATGAAAAGCATAGTGTGTTTGGAGTGATGATGCCAAAATCTTGTCCTGGTGTTCCACAAAATATTTTGCATCCGCGTTATACTTGGGCAGATAGAACAGCTTATGATTATCAAGCAAAACAATTAGCTACTTTATTCATTAACAATTTTGAGAAATATGCAGCCGGCGTAAATGCAGAAATATTAGCGGCTGCACCAAAAATATAATTACAAGTTCTTCCGAATGTGTCGGAATATTTAGGTTCTCTTCGATTGCTCTGACAAATGAGGAACCCCGCTTTATTAGCGGGGTTTTTTTAATAGAAAGGCTGGACAAGCAAGCCTTTTAATTTTTCAAATAAAAAATTATCTTTAAACAAACATTTATCACATGTCTGACAGAAAAGATTTTTCTACTACTAAAGTTCCGAGAATGACGGAGGTGTTTCCGCAAGCAGTGATCACTGATCAATTTATTTTTGTTTCAGGAACTACCGGCGTTGATCCCGTAACAGGTAAACTGAGTGAAAGCTTTGAAGAACAATTACGACAAGCATTTGTAAATATCAATACCATTTTAACTGAAGCGGGCAGCAGTTTAGATAAGATCGTTAAAACAACGGTATGGATGGTTAGCGGAAATGAGTTCAGTATATTAAATAAAGTGTATGCAGAATTCTTTCCCCATCATGCACCTGCAAGAAGTACACCACAGGTAACGCCTTTTCCTGCAGGAATATTAGTTTCTGTAGAATGTATAGCGCAAGTGTAAAAGAAAGATGTATTAAAACAATCCGTATAACTGACCATCTACTTTACTGATGATCTCTCCGAAATGTTCTTCGTTCTCGGCAAACTTATTTTTATCGCAATCAATAATTAATAGAGGACCTTCTTTATAAGTGTCAATCCACTTATTATAATATTCATTCAGTTTCTTTAAATAATCCAAACGAATATTCTCTTCATATTCTCTGCCGCGTTTTTGTATTTGTGCCACCAATGTAGGAACCGATGCTTTTAAATAGATCAGCATATCCGGTGGTTGCACCATTGTTTTTAGAGTTTGAAAGAATAAAAAATAATTTTCAAAATCACGCTTACTCATCAAACCCATATCGTGTAAGTTAGGGGCAAAGATGTGTGCATCTTCATAAATGGTTCTGTCCTGAATAACTGTTTCTGTGCCATGCTGAATCTCTAACAATTGATTCAATCGGCTATTTAAAAAATAGATCTGTAAATTAAAACTCCAACGAGGCATATCCTCGTAAAAGTCCATCAGGTAAGGGTTATGATCAACATCTTCAAATTGAGGAATCCATTTATAATGTTTACTCAACATTTCAGTTAATGTAGTTTTACCTGCACCGATATTGCCGGCCACTGCTACATGTTTTGGTTTTTTTGGTTTTGCCATTTCAAATTACAATTTACGATATACAATTTACGATTCAGGCAATCATAAATCAACTAGCGGTGAATATAATGTTTATCTCTCATCCCGCAAAAGACTTCAATTTTTTTGCGAAGGTCATCCGGCATTTAATCAGTAATTCATGCCAATGGCTTTTCTTACTTCCCATAAAGTAGCCGATGCACTGGATCTTGCTTTTTCGGCACCTTGCCGAATAATTTGTTGCAACAATACTTTATTGTTTTGAATATCGGCAGCTTTTGTACGAATAGGTGTAATAAAGTTCACCATATCTTCTGCCAATTGTTTTTTCAGATCACCATAACGAATTACACAATTATTAAAATCATCTTCAAACTTTTTCACCGTAGATGCATCGCTTACTAAATGCATCAGGGTAAAAATGTTTTCAATATAATCAGGCTTGGTACTATTGGGTTCTGTCGGGCCACTATCTGTTTTAGCTTTCATGATCTTTTTACGAATCAGATCATCTTCATCTGCTAAGTATAAAGTGTTCATCTGATTTTCACTCTTACTCATTTTACCATTCCCATCTAAACTCATAATCTTCACTAACTCACTTCCAAAATTAAAAGCTTGCGGTGCAGGAAAAACATTACCATAACGATAATTAAAACGTTCTGCAAAATTTCTGGCCATTTCTAAATGTTGCTCCTGATCCTTTCCCACAGGCACTTTTACGGCACGGTGAATTAAAATATCTGAAGCCATCAATACCGGATAAGTTAATAATCCTGCGTTTACATTTTCCGGTTGTAATCTTACTTTCTCTTTAAAAGTAGTGGTCTTTTCCAATTCACCTTTATACGCCAGCATATTTAAATACAAATACAATTCTGCAATTTCAGGAACATCGCTTTGAACATAGAGTGCTACTTTATCAGGGTCTAATCCGCAGGCAATATTTTCTGCAATTACCCTATGTACACTATTCTGTAATTCCTTCGTATCGGGATGTGTAGTTAATGAATGCCAGTTGGCTACAAAAAAATAACAGTTGTATTCATCCTGCATGCGCACATAATTACGCATCGCACCAAAATAATTACCCAAGTGTAAAAAACCTGTTGGGCGAATACCGCTTAAAACAACCTCTTTTTTCATACATGGCGAAGATAAGAGCAGAGAGAATTGAATGGTAAATATTTTTTTGTCATTACGTACGAAGTGAGGAATCTCTTGCATTCTTTTTTGCTCAGGCAGCATGGCTTCTGATATCGTACAATTTTCAATTCATCTTTCTTCAGATTCAACGGATAGAATGATTTATAATTAGTATTATATATATTGCCGGAAAATAAGTTATAATAACAACCGTTTCTAATAGATAAAAAACCTAATTTGCTTTTTAAACACCCTTGTATGAATTGGAAGGCTTCATCCTTATTGGTTATTTTGTTATGTTTAGTAGCCCATTCATTTTCACAATCAGATTCTTCTAAAATTGTTTCGAAAAAAAAAGATTCCATTATTGCCGATAAAGATTTGAAAGATGTATTTAGCAGCAAAAAACAAAGAGCCAAAAAAGATTCACTTGATGCAAGACCCGATGCTAAGAAATATTTTATCACTGTAATACCTGCTGCCGGATATACTTTGCAAACCGGTTTTGCAGGATTGATCAGTGGCAATATTGGTTATTATACCGATAAAGGCCCCGATGCTAAAATCTCCACCATCTCTACCAGTGTTACTTATTCTCAGTATAGTCAGATCATAGCTCCTTTATATGCAGATATTTGGATAAAAGGCGGTAAGTATAATTTTATATCAGATAACCGGTATATCTCTTATCCCTCCAATATTTTTGGATTAGGTGGCCCGACAGATCCTAATCAGGATCATACCATCGATTTTAATCAGGTTAAATTTCACGAAACAATATTAAAAAGAGTAGCCAATAATATTTATGCAGGTATCGGGTTTTATTATGATCATTTCTGGAATATTAAAGTAATTGATCCGCAAACAAGATTGATCAATGTGTTTATACAAAAAGAAATTGGTACCACTGCAACGGAAAGCGGACCCGTATTTAAACTTTTGTACGATTCAAGAACCAATCAGATCAATCCTGAAAAAGGACTATATATCAATACATTACTTCATCAAAATTTACAACAAGTAGGCAGCGATGATGAGTGGGCATCGCTCTTGATTGATGTAAGAAAGTATTTTAATTTTCCCAGGGGATCTAAAAATACTTTGGCACTTTGGAGTTTTAATTGGTTAACGCCTGCCGGAGATCCTAACTATTTATTTTTACCCAGTACCGGTTGGGATGATCAATACAATACCGGAAGGGGTTATGTGCAAAGCAGGTTTAGAGGATATAACATGACTTATTTTGAATCAGAATACAGATATCGTATTTCTCATAACGGATTAATTGGCGGAGTTGTTTTTTTTAATGTGGAACATTTTTCCGGCAATCTTAAACCTTATGATGATTTCTTAACCGGTTATGGCGGAGGATTGCGCATTAAACTGAATAAAAAATCCGGCGCTAATCTTTGTTTGGATTATGGATTTGGAAAAGGCAGCAGTGGTTTTTATGTAAATTTGGGCGAAGTGTTTTAGTTGTAATAGTGATGTTATTCTTTGTATAGTATAGTTGTAAAAAATAAATTTAATGAACTCATGAAAAAATATTCCCTTGCAATATTGATCTTTTGTTTTGCTTTAGCTGCTTGCAGTAAATCAAATAATAATAATGCCAGTTCTCCTTACTTTTTAAAAGTATTTATCAATAATGTACAATATTCAACCAGTTCTGTGTCAACATTCGGATTATCCAATCAACAAGGTTGTGTTGCCAATAAAGTGTATGATCTGACCAATGTTGGACAAATTAATGTAGATGCTTTTTATTTAGATTGCTACTTTAAACATTATACCAATAATGTTGATTTTGCTTCAACTAAAATTGGCGCTCATAAAATTTTTGATGGTGGTTCCTTATTAACCACTTCCGATTGTAATTGTGATCTGGTAATTGGTTTGGTAGATAACAGTATTCCTAACCTGTATAGTAATACCGTATTGCAATCAACCAATATTGCACATAATGTAACAAGCATAGTAAAAAAAGATAGTGCAGCTACTTATTATACTTATGTAGTATCCGGAAATTTTTCCTGCAATTTTCAAAACACCAATAACACAGTTATTCCTGTTACCGGAACATATTCAATGCCTGTTAAAGAAGCGAGATAGCTTTTAATTTTATAACTTTTGAACAGAAAGAAAAATAAAAAAGCCTTGCAAATACTGCAAGGCTTTTCATATTCATTCAACAAAAATATTATTGTCCAATCTTTTTACTGTTTTTGTTCAATTGTTGATTCAATGCTTTTTGATCAGGTTTAGTTAAATAGCCGTTGTCTTCTTTACGCATATCTTTCTTTTCCTGATTAATAACAGAAAGATTCTTTCTGTCTTTTTGCGCTTGTGCTTTTGTTAATTCGCCTTCTTTGCGTTCGGTAGTAATTCTTTTTTCCTGATTATCAATTCTTTTGTTTACCTGATTTACTCTTGGATGATTTTTTTGTATGTCGTCAAAGAAAGTGGACAGTTTAGTTGTAGAGGGTTTCGTTGTTTAAATGTAGGATTTTTTCTTTTAAAAATAGTTGTTTTCGTCTTTTTAGGGACTGTTGTTTAATGAGTGCTCTTTTCTGTAGGATTTGTTCTTGCCTTCCATAATACACATCTGAAG
>CAIRTF010000008.1 GCA_903881425.1 uncultured Chitinophagaceae bacterium
CTTCTATAATGGAAGCCACACCTCCAATTTTTTTTGACTGTATTCCAAATGGTGCATTTTCTGATTGTTGTAGAGATTCCATTTTAGGCTCATTGGATTCCTTTTTATATGATTTAATAAATATTTTAACATAGTAAATATACTATGATGAGATAAGCAAAATCAAGGATATTGGTCATTATAAACAATGATATTAGTCAGATTGAGAAAACTATTCTTCATCAAAAATTTGATCTGTTAGCGGTTCGTTTTGTTCCTTATCATAGCCCTTTCTGATTTATATCATAGTTTAATGCTTGATGATGAAATAACTTTAAGAATTATAAGGTTGCAATGAAAATAAAAGAGTATAAATTCTCATCTGATAATGCCGTATATAATTTTTTTATAAACGTTTATAATGTCTGTCAATTCATTATCCGATTTTTTAAAGAAGTCTTTTTGCCTCCTTACGAATTCAAAGAGGTAATCAAACAATGCTATGATGTTGGCTACAGATCATTAGCATTGGTTTCACTCACCGGATTTATAACAGGAATCGTTTTCACAAAACAATCAAGACCCTCACTTGCAGAGTTTGGCGCTACTTCATGGCTGCCGGGATTGATTTCAATTGCCATCATTCGCGCTTTGGCTCCTTTAATAACTGCATTGATTTCAGCTGGTAAAGTTGGCTCTAATATTGGTGCTGAATTAGGCTCTATGAAAGTAACAGAACAAATTGATGCCATGGAAGTATCTGCCACCAATCCATTTAAATTTTTGGTAGTGAGCAGAATTATTGCTACTACTACAATGATGCCCATACTTGCACTTTATATGGGTTTTATTGGTTTATTCGGATCTTATTTAAATGTGTTGAGTAATGAAAATACCAGCATGGCTGCTTTTTTTGAACATGGGTTTGGTAGTATTTCTTTTCTGGATATTTTTTCTTCTTTAATTAAGTCTATTGTTTTTGGTTTCACAATTGGTGTTGCAGGTTGTTATCAGGGTTATCATGCAGAAAAGGGAACGCATGGTGTTGGTAAAGCTGCTAATGCTGCTGTTGTTATATCAATGTTTATGGTTTTTATTGAAGAGATTATCATTGTACAAATTGTTAATGCTATTCGTGCAGCCTGATAGGAATATTATGAAAAAAGAACTTTTAAATATTGACAGAACATATCCAATAATTTGTGTAAGACAACTACAGAAAAATTTTGACTCACTGAAAGTACTTACTGATATTAATCTTGATTTGTACAGAGGAGAAAATGTTGTTGTATTGGGGCGTTCTGGAAGTGGAAAATCTGTTTTAATAAAATTGATTGTTGGTTTATTGAGTCAGGATAGTGGCTCTATTAAAGTATTTGAAAAAGAAGTCAATGAACTTGATACAGATGAATTACAAGAATTAAGATTAAAGATTGGCTTTTTGTTTCAAGGCAATGCGTTGTATGATAGTATGACCGTAAGAGAGAACCTCGAATTTCCATTGGTGCGCAACAAACGTAACCTCACCAGAAAACAAATTGATGAAGCTGTTGATGAAGTTTTGGAGAATGTAGGATTGTTACAAACAATCAATCAAATGCCGGCTCAATTATCCGGCGGGCAAAAAAAACGTATTGGTATTGCACGCACATTGATTTTGCATCCTGAAATCATTATGTATGATGAACCAACAGCAGGATTGGATCCTGTAACTTGTGTAGAGATCAACGATCTGATTAACGAAGTTCAACTAAAGTATAAAACAAGTTCATTAATCATTACACATGATCTTACTTGTGCCAAAAGCACCGGTGATCGTGTAGCATTGATTGTGGATGGCAAGTTTGGATATGAAGGAAGCTTTGAGGATGTATTTATTAATAAAGATCCTGAAGCTAAAAATTTTTATGATTATAATTTTATTAATTAAGAATGTATGTTCAAGAATAAATATCCGATCATAGTGGGAGCATTTACATCCCTCGGATTAATCATATTGATAGCAGTTGTATTTACAGTAGGAGGTCAGCACAGCACTTTTGTAAAGAAATTTGAAGTGAAAGCAGTGTTTGATGATATTGGTGGTTTAAAAGTGGGCGATAATGTTTGGTTATCCGGTATAAAAATAGGTGTAATTAAAAGCATTGATTTTACTGATAATACAGCTGTTTTAGTTAACATGAACATTCAAAGGAAAGTAGATAATCTTATTCATCGCGATTCAAAAGTGAAAATCAGTTCAGACGGTTTAATGGGTAATCGCATCATTATCATTTATGGCGGAACCGTTGCTGCTCCAATGATTACCGAGAATGATCGTCTTTACACAGAAAAATCAATTGATACCAAAGACATGCTTAGCACACTGGATGAAAGCAATAAGAATTTACTCGCCATCACTAATAATTTAAAAGAGATCAGTACTAAAATATTATCAGGCAAGGGTGCAATCAGTGTTTTATTGAACGACTCTACGCTACCTAAAAATATTAAACATACAGTAGTTGATCTTCGGTCAGCAATTGCACATCTTAAAACAACATCAGCATTAAGTGAAAATGCTATTCATAGTTTTAATGATTTTTCATCTAAATTAAATAAAGAAGGAACATTGGTCAATGATCTTGTTACCGATACTATTGTTTTCAATGATTTGCGAGGTAGTGTGTCTCAATTGAAATCTACTATGGATAATATTACACGCTTTTCTGAGAATATCAAAGATGTAAGCAAGTCATTGAATCAACAATCAAATACTGCCGGAGCAATATTGCATGATGAACAAATGGCGGCACATTTGAAAGACATGATAAGAAACCTTGATTCAGCAAGCCATAAATTGGATCAAGACCTTCAGGCAGTTCAACATAATTTTTTGCTGCGGGGTTATTTTAGAAAAAAAGCCAAATCTCAATAATAAACTCAATTTATCGAGTAAGGTAAGTTGTATGAGAGTAGTCAATCTTATTAATGATGCGTATCATTGTTTAAACTAATAATTGAAGGTAGCTTCATATTCTAAAATATGAAGTATGAACTCAATTATAACACCAGACATAGAGGAAGTAATGAATGCTGTTCATTATCGTCCGGCGGTTTCTATCATTATGCCGATAGAATCGAAAAATAATTTTCAAAACCAAATCAATCACATTTTAAAAACAACTATCGATAAAGTTGAGCGAGAATTATTCAATAATTATCCCGATGAGTTATGTAAAATAGTTACGCTAAGGTTAAAAACAATCATTAAAGATTTCAAATTTGATTTGCACAAGAAAGCGGTTGTTATTTATGTTTCACCTGTGTTTGAAAAAATATTATATCTCGATGTTCCGGTAGAAGAAAAAATTATCATCGATGAATCTTTTGAAATACGTGATTTAGTTTATAGTAAACAACAACTACATAAATATTTAGTACTGTTATTAAGCAATAAAGAAAGCAGAGTATTTATTGGTAACTCAACAGTTTTTGTAAAAATAAAATCTGCTATTCCTGAAAATGAATCGGCTTATGTAAATGAAGGCTCTGAGAGAATTTCTAATTTTTCCGATCCATCTGAAC
>CAIRTF010000009.1 GCA_903881425.1 uncultured Chitinophagaceae bacterium
GTGCCAACAGTTGCTCCTTACAATCAAGGGGTGCCATACACTAATTTAGCTGTTAGTATGTTCTACTCTACAACCGCTAAAGGAGATGATTCTACGATTTTTGCCAATTCTTTTTATGCACCAACACCATCGTC
The DNA here is from genome assembly GCA_903881425.1 of uncultured Chitinophagaceae bacterium. GTDB lineage: Bacteria > Bacteroidota > Bacteroidia > Chitinophagales > Chitinophagaceae > CAILAF01. Next base: position 135 of record CAIRTF010000009.1, read on the forward strand.
AACTCCATCAGGTACAACGAAGATTACTTTCTTAACACCTGCACAGATTGATCCAACAACAGGTAATACTTCCTATATGGGAAGATTTGCTCAATTCTTTACAGCTAATAAAAATGAGTTATTGCCTATTCCACAGGTTACAATGGATGCAAATTATAGATTGGTGCAAAACCCAGGTTACTAAAAGTCCATGTGCATGGATTTCTATTATAAAGGTTGCTTAATTAAGCAGCCTTTTTTATTGATATGATACAAAAAGTTATTTTTTTGTTCTTGAATGAACAGATGATTCGCGTTCAAAAATTTGTGCAGGTAAAACAATGTTTGAGAAATCTGTGATAGGCCTTTTACTTTCAATCATTTTTATTAAAAGATCTGCTGCAACTTTTCCCATTTCAAAAGCAGGTTGTCTGACAACCGACAATGATGGCGATAATAAATCCGTCAAATCTAAATTGCTAAAACCAATAACAGCAATATCTTTTGGTATATGTATTTTCTTTGTTTTACAATAGCGCATAAAGTTGGTTGTCAACTTATCTGCAGAAGCAAAAATGGCATCCGGTCTATGTTTTAATTGCATCAAATTATTCATGGCTTGTTCTACTTCTTCGTAGATCATACCACCATGATAACATTGCTGGAAAAGGCTTTCATCAATTTTTATTTTATTATCTTCCAATGCTTTTTTGTAACCTGCCAGTCTCTCTTTAGTGATAGATAAATATTCTGAATTGGATAGAATAGCAATTCTTTTAAAGCCGTTTTTTATTAAATGAGTAGTTGCATCATAAGCACCTTGAAAATTATCGGCAATAACTTTATAGGTATCAATTCCGTCTATAATTCTATCGAAACAAACAATGGGCAAACCTTTATTGTACAAATCAGAAATATGAGAAAAATCTTTTGTTTCTGTTGATACAGAAATTAAACAACCATCAATAGAGCGAGATGATAAGAATTGCATATTGTTTACTTCACGTTCATAGTTCTCTAAACTTTGCGTAATGATTACGTTGTAGCCCTTACTATTGGCAATAGATTCAATTCCGTTAATGGCCTGAGAAAAAAAACTGTTCGCGATTTCAGAAACGATCACACCAATTGAGCGACTTCTTTTTTCTTTTAAACTTAGTGCAATGGGGTTGGGTCTGTAATTAATCTCCTTGGCATAATTCAGTACCAATTGCTTGGTTTCTTCACTAATTTCATAACTATCACGTAAAGCACGGCTAACGGTAGATGTAGAGAGACCAAGAACTTTGGCTATATCTTTTATAGTAACTGCTTCAAATTTCATTGTACTGAATTAATAATGACAATTGTTTAGGTAAATTCGATGCGCTCATTAATCAATTATTCTGCTTATGTCAAAGAATGTTAAATAGATAATTTCAGCTCTTATTTTCAGCCTTCCCCACAAATATAAAAAATGTAATCGATGTCGGGAACGATTGCGTAAAAAAAAGGCTTCAAACGCTTTTTCGGTAGCGAATATCTGTGTAGGATTGTTATACGATTTTAACCTTGCTGCTCGCAAAAAGAGCAATATTTTTTATGAAACGATTTTGCCATTTTATAATACTGATGATCATTGGTATTATTTTGCATCAAACTACACTGAATGCACAACATTTACCTGTTGTAATTGCACCTAAATTTAAAGTTGATACTATTAATATTAAAAAGTTTGGCGCTATTGCTGATGGTATTACTTTAAATACAAAATCAATTAATGATGCTATCAATGCCTGTAATAAAAATGGTGGAGGCGTTGTGTTAATTCCAGGTGGTATGTGGTTAACGGGTCCGATAGTTTTAAAGAGTAATGTTAATCTTCATATTAATCGTGATGCAGTTTTACAATTCACTTCAGACTTTACTCAATATCCTTTAGTGCAAGGTAATTGGGAAGGATTACCGGCTTTCAGAAATCAATCACCATTATCTGCTGATGGGGCAGAAAATATTGCCATCACCGGAACAGGTATTGTTGATGGATTTGGCGATGCTTGGAGAATGGTGAAAAAAGATAAATTGACTGAAACGCAATGGAAAAAATTAATTGCCAATGGTGGCGTGTTGAGTGATGATAAAAAAACATGGTATCCTTCACAAAAGTCTTTGTTGGGTAATACTGTTAAAGAGCCCGGTGTAATTAAAAGTGGAATAACAATCAAAGATGTTGAAGCCTACAAAGATTTTTTACGCCCTAATTTATTGGTATTCTCTAATTGTAAAAAAGTGTTGTTAGAAGGTGTGACTTTTCAAAATTCACCTGCATGGTGTTTGCATCCTCTCTTGTGTGAAAATTTGACTGTGAGAAATGTATATGCCAAGAATCCCTGGTATGCACAAAATGGAGATGGCATTGATATTGAAAGTTGCAAAAATGTTTTAGTAGAGAACAGCACATTTGATGTTGGAGATGATGGTATTTGCATAAAAAGTGGTCGTGATGAAGAAGGCAGAAAAAGAGGAATGCCAACACAGGATGCTATCATTAGAAATTGTGTGGTGTATCATGCACATGGGGGATTTGTAATTGGTAGTGAAATGAGTGGTGGTGCAAAAAATATTTTTGTTTCGAATTGCACATTTATCGGAACTGATGTGGGTCTTCGTTTTAAAACTACTCGTGGTCGTGGTGGAATCGTTGAAAAGATTTATGTAAATGATATTGCCATGAAAGATATTTTAGGCGAAGCGATTTTATTTGATATGTATTATATGGCAAAAGACCCTGTTCCTTTGGCAGGAGAAAAAAGAGAAGCGCCTAAAGTAGAAATGTTGCCTGTTACAGATGCTACCCCTCAGTTCAGGGATTTTCATGTAAAGAATATTGTTTGTTATGGTGCAGAGAAGGGCATTTTTATTCGAGGATTGCCGGAGATGAACATCAAGAATATTGAGTTAGAAAATTTAGTCTTGCAATCCAAAATTGGCGTGCAATGCGAGGAAGCAACCGATGTTTCTATAAAAAATTTAAAACTGATTGCAGCAGAAACAAATCCATTGATCAATATTCAAAACAGCAATAACATTTTATTTGAGAAGCTTTCATTCAACAATGCAGAATTGTTGGTGAATGTTGTTGGTGATAGAAACAGTAAAATAAAATTCACCAATGTGGATCCATCAAAAGCAAAAAATAAAATAGCCTCAAGTTTTGGTGCAAATGAAAATATTGTTGAATTTAAATGATGAGTAGCATTGTTGCACCTGAAGGGTGCGATCTCGAAATAAATTCGGGATAGGTTGCACATAATCTGATTAATGATTTAAAAGCTGAAACAATAAATTGAAAAAAAATCTTTCCATATTATTCTTACTAATTGCAATAAATACAATGAGTCAGTCATACAGCGAACGCATAGCTGCAACTGTTATGACTATTTGGAAAGATAGTTTAAGTATGGATAGTAAGCCGGCAAAATGGACTTACGATCAGGGTGTAATATTAAAAGGCATAGAAGGTTTGTGGTATGCAACAGGCGAAGGAAAGTATTTTGATTATGTACAAAAGAGCATGGATTTTTTTGTGAATGATAAAGGTGAGATAAGAGGCTATAAGCAGGATGAATACAATATTGATAATGTGTTATGCGGAAGAAATTTATTAACGCTCTATGCAGTTACAGGAAAAGAAAAATATTATAAAGCTGCAGCAATATTGCGTCAACAATTAAGCACGCAACCGAGAACAAAAGAAGGCGGCTTTTGGCATAAGAAACGTTATCCTTATCAAATGTGGTTGGATGGATTGTATATGGGCGAACCATTTTATGCAGAGTATGCTAAAACCTTTCATGATACTGCTGCATTCGATGATATCGCCAATCAGTTTATTTGGATGGAGCAACATGCAAGAGATGCAAAATCAGGATTATTGTATCATGCATGGGATGAAAGCAAAGAACAAAAATGGGCAAATAAGCAAACCGGTTGTTCACCCAATTTTTGGGCAAGAGCAATGGGTTGGTATGGCATGTCGTTGGTTGATGTGTTAGAATTATTTCCCGAGAATCATCCTAAAAGAAAATCATTGCTCGATATTTTGCAACGATACATTATTGCTGTAGAGAAATATCAAGATATTACAACAGGCTTGTGGTGGGATATTTTAGATAAGCCCAATCAATCAAAAAATTATTTTGAAGCATCTGCCAGTTGCATGTTTGTTTATACCATTGCGAAAGCTGTTCGTATGCATTATATCAAACAAGAGAATATTTCTTTTGCTGCAAAAGGATATAATGGCATCAATAAAAAATTTATTGAAGTAAAAGACGGATTGACTGTTTTAAACGGAACGGTTAGTGTGAGTGGATTGGGTGGCGAACCTTATCGTGATGGCAGTTATGATTATTATATGAGTGAAAAAGTAGTGGTCAATGATCCGAAAGGTGTTGGTGCTTTTTTATTGATGAGTAATGAAATGGAATATCAAAAAACTATTTCCATTGGCAAAAACAAAACTGTTTTATTGGATGATTATTATAACAGCGAAAGGAAAAGAGATATTACCGGAGTTGAAATGCCTTTTCATTATAAATGGGAAGAAATGCCAAACAGCGGCTTCTCTTATTTAGCAAATGTGTTTCGCAAATTTGGCTTGCATACTAAAACCCTCAGTGCTCAGCCTGATGCTGATAATTTAGCTAAGGCAGATATTTTTATTATTGTTGATGCAGATAATATTGCCGATAATCCGCATCCTAATTATGTTGGCGCAAAAGATGCACAAGCTATTTATGATTGGGTAAAAAATGGAGGCGTATTAGTTTTGATGCATAACGACAAAGGCAATGCAGAGTTTGAACACTTCAATACACTCACAGAAAAATTCGGAATACATTTTAATGAAGATAGTCGGAATAGAGTGATAGGTAATCAATTTGCAACAGGTGCTTTCATTCTTGATTCATCCAACCAAATTTTCAAAACAGCGAAGAAGGTTTATCTAAAAGAAATATGTACGCTGAAATTATCCGCTCCTGCAAAATCTATATTAAATGATAAGGGTGATGTAATCATGGCTGTATCAAAAATTGGTAAAGGAACTGTTTTTGCGGTAGGTGACCCCTGGTTATACAATGAATATGTAGATGGAAGAAAATTACCTGTTGAATTTGAAAACAATAAAGCAGCCAATGATTTGGTATTGTGGTTAATTAAACAAATAAAAGATAAACATTGAAATTAATCACCAGCATATTAATTCTTTTAGCATCCAATCTTGCAAATATCTATTCGCAAGATTTAGTAGCTGATAATATGTTGATGTTTCAAAGAAGTTATGGTGGTTGGCCGAAACATTTAGGGAATGATAAAATTGATTACGCTAAAACATATTCAGTTGCAGAGAAAGCAGCCATTGCAGATGATGCAGGAACTAATGATGCAACCATTGATAATGATGCCACAACAAAAGAAATAAAGTATTTGGTGAGCGCTTATAAAAAATTCAACAATAAAAAATATTTAGTTGCTGCAGAACGTGGTATTCGTTATTTATTAAAAGCACAATATCCCAATGGCGGATGGCCGCAGTTTTATCCGGATACCAGTTTATACAGAACAGAGATCACGTACAATGATAATGCAATGACGAATGTTCTGAATCTATTATATGATGTGGCGAATCGAATGAATGATATGGAAGTGGTTGATGCTTCTTTAATAGAACCTTCAAGGATTGCAGTTGAAAAAGGAATTGACTGTATTATAAAAACACAGATTAAAGTCAATGGAATATTAACAGTTTGGTGTGCGCAATATGATTGTAAAACATTGCAACCTGCAAAAGCAAGAAGCTATGAATTGCCATCATTAAGCGGCGAAGAAAGTGTTGATATTATTTTGTTCTTGATGCGATTACCTCATCCTTCCATCGAAATAAAAAGATCAATTACAAATGCGGTAGAATGGTTTAAGAAATCATCGATTAAAGGATTGAATTGGATCAATGTAAAAGATGAGTCAGCCCCTAAAAAATTTGATAGAGTTGCCGTGAAAGATGATACATCTGTTATTTGGGCCAGATTTTATGATATTGATACCAATGAACCTTTCTTCTGCGGAAGAGATGGCATTAAAAAGAAAACAGTAGCAGAGATTGAATATGAAAGAAGAACCGGTTATGCATGGTATGGAAAATGGCCGAGAGATTTAATTGATAAGAAATATCCTGAATGGATAGCAAAAAATAAATGAATCGATATTTAAAAAATAGTATCCTTTTCTTATTGTGCATGAATGTTATTTCATTGTTTGCACAAAGAATTATTGTTGATATAAATGGTCATGGGGATTATACAAGTATTCAGGCAGCTATCAATAGTTTGAATAATGATTCATCAAAAACAAGAACTATTTATATCCGGAATGGCATTTACAATGAAAAAATATTTGTAGAAAAAAGCAATATTGTTTTTGAGGGAGAAGATAAAAATAAAACCATCTTAACACAATCTATTGCAAGAGATATCTGGCGTTGTGATAATACCGATGATTGGGGTGTTGCCACATTGAATTTAAAAGGGAGTGATATCACACTCAAAAATCTAACTATTCAAAACACATATGGTTTTGATCATGTGAATGAAACAAAAGTTGCTTGTGCGGCAGATACAAGTTCCTCTCATTCTAAAACCATAAAACGAGACGGGCATCAAATGGCTTTGCGCTCATTCAGTACAACAAGATTAAAAGTGATCAATTGTGTGTTTAGAGCATTTGGTGGTGATACGGTTAGCCCCTGGAATGTGGAAGCAGGTTTATTTTATTTTAAAGATTGTTTGATGGAAGGTGGTGTAGATTTCTATTGTCCGCGTGGATGGGCTTGGGCAGAGAATTGTGTATTCATTGCTCATACTGGTCCTGCAAGTATTTGGCATGATGGAAGTAAATATGAAGATGCGAAAACTGTTTTAAAGAATTGTTCATTCAAAGGATATGATGGATTTATGTTAGGTCGCTATCATCGCGATGCACAATTTTATTTGATTGATTGTTTGTTTGCGAAAAACATGGCCGATAAACCTATTTATTTAGTACCCACTACTAATGTGATTCAATGGGGAGAAAGAATTTATTATTATAACTGTCATAAAGAGGGTGGTAATTATAAATGGTTTGCAAATAATCTTACAAAAGCAAAAGGTTCGCCTGATGTAAAAGATATTTCGTTGCAATGGTTATTTGGAAATAAATGGAATCCATTAATTAATAATTAAGAAGAATTGAAAAAGCTTTTATACATATTGGTGTTGTTTTTTTTAGTGATGTTATTTTCTTTTCAGAAAAAACATATCACTGTTTATATGATTGGCGATTCTACCATGTCAATCAAATTACCGGAGAAGCGTCCGGAAACAGGATGGGGCATGCCTTTTGCCACTTTTTTTGATAATACAGTGACTATTGTAAACAGAGCCATGAATGGAAGAAGTACCAGAACATTTATCAGTGAAAATAGATGGCAACCGATTGTGGATACATTAAAGGCAGGCGATTATGTATTTATTCAATTCGGCCATAATGATGAATCAAAAGAAAAGACAGATAGATATACCAGTCCGGAAGATTATACAACTAATTTGATCAAATTTGTTACTGAAGCAAGAAGTAAAAATGCAATCCCTATCTTATTAACACCGGTTGTAAGAAGAAGATATGATAGTACAGGAAATTTTTATGATGTGCATGGGGTATATCCTGATAAGGTAAGAGCAGTAGCCAAACAATATGATGTTGCATTAATCGATATGCAGCAATCAAGCGCTAAATTATTAACACAGTTGGGTAAGGATGGTTCGTTAAAATTATTCAATCATTTGAAACCGAATGAACATCCTAATTATCCTTCAGGAATTACGGATGACACACATTTCAATGAATATGGTGCTTTGCGAATGGCATTACTGGCAAAACAGGGATTGATTGAAATTAAATTACCGTTAGCAGAAAGATTAAATAAACAGTGAAATGATTTTATCTCAAAAAAATATCAAACAAATTAAAAAACAACAAGGATTAATTATTCCTGACGAAAAAATATTTTCATTACCTGAAAAAGTATTGCAGTTTGGAACAGGCGTGTTGTTGCGCGGATTACCCGATTATTTTATTGATAAAGCTAATAGACAAAATATTTTTAATGGAAGAATAGTAGTTGTTAAATCGACAGCAAGCGGTGGAACGGATGCATTTGAAACACAGAATGGATTATTTACATTAATTGAAAGAGGAATTGATAATAATCAGAAAGTAGATGAGATCATCATTAATTCATCTATTAGTCGTGTTGTGTCTGCAAAAGAAGAGTGGAATAAAGTATTAGCATGTGCATCAAATCCCAGCATGCAAATAATTATTTCTAATACAACTGAAGTAGGAATTGTTTTAGTGGATGATGATATCAATGCAAATCCACCTGTTTCTTTTCCCGGAAAATTATTGGCATTTTTAATTGCTCGTTATAAAGCATTTAATGGAAGCAAAGAAAGTGGAATGGTGATTGTTCCAACAGAATTGATTGTTGATAATGCAAAAAAGTTGAAATCTATTGTTATTGAATTGGCAAAGAAAAATAATGTTGAAAAAACAATTATTGATTGGATAGAAAATGCAAATGATTTCTGCAATTCTTTGGTAGACAGAATTGTTCCTGGAAAATTAGCGCAAGATGAACAGAAAATTACCGAAGAAAAATTAGGTTATACAGATGATTTAATGATCATGAGTGAATGGTACAGATTATGGGCTATTGAAACAAAGAGTACGAAAACAAAAGAGATATTATCGTTTGCTAAAACAGATTCCGGTGTTATAATAGCTGATAATATTGATGTTTATCGGGAATTGAAATTGCGTTTACTTAATGGCACTCATACTTTTACTTGTGGATTAGCCTTTTTAGCAGGATTTAAAACGGTAAAAGAAGCAATGGAAGACAAAATATTTTCTTCTTTTATTACTCAATTGGCGATGGAAGAAATTGCACCATCCATCACAAATGATTATTTGAGTTTGCAGAATGCAAAAGAGTTCTCTCAAAAAGTATTAGACCGTTTTCGTAATCCATACATCGAACATCAATGGATCAGTATTACGATGCAATATTCATCTAAGATGAAAATGCGTAATGTGCCGATCATTTTTAAAAATTATGAGCGTAACGGATTTGTATCTGATGGACTAGCTTTTGGTTTTGCTGCCTATATTTTATTTATGAAGAGTGAGTTGAATGAGAAAAATGAATATATCGGGATATTAAATAGCAAAGAATATAAGATAACAGATGATCATGCCGATGTACTGAATAAAATATGGAAAGAGAATAATGATTATAAAAGTGTTGTAATAAAAGTTTTATCAACTGAATTTTTATGGGGTGCTAATCTTTCTACGTTGAATGGATTTTCTGAAAAGATCATACAGTATTTAGAATTATTTTTAATGAATGGTGTTACTGCAACTTTGCATCAATTTCATTCAAATAAAATTTCTTCAAGATCATGAAAAGAAAAATATTAAAAGTTCATCCGAAAGATAATGTGATTGTCGCTTTGCAGAATTTAAACAAAGGTGAAACAGTTTCATTGGACGGAGTGGATTATGTTTTGCAAGAAGATATTCCTGCAAAGCACAAGTTCTATCAAAATGATATGAAGAAGGGTGAATCAGTCATTATGTATGGTGTGCTGGTTGGCAAAGTACAATATGATGTTGCAAAAGGAGTGAGAATGAGTACGGAGAACTTAAAGCATGCTGCTGAACCTTTTGCCTATCGTGCATCTCATTATGAATGGCATTCACCGGATGTTTCAAAGTTTAAAGGACGAACTTTTAATGGTTATATCAGAAATGACGGAAGAGTTGGTACTGCCAATTACTGGTTATTTATTCCAACTGTTTTTTGTGAGAATCGAAATTTAGATGTGATTCGTGAAGCATTGCACAATGAATTGGGTTATGCAGTAACGGAAAAATATAAACAGAAAACAAAACTCTTAAAAGAATTATATACTTCCGGAAAAAATATTGATACTGCTTCATTAGATGTTACGGCTTCTATTGTACATACCAATCGTATTTTTAAAAATGTGGATGGTATTAAATTTTTAAATCATCAAGGCGGTTGCGGTGGAATCAGACAAGATGCTGCAGTGTTAAGTAAGTTATTAGCTGCTTATGCTGATCATCCGAATGTTGGCGGTGTAACGGTTTTAAGTTTAGGTTGTCAGAATTTGCAAGTACAAAATTTATTGGATGATTTGAAAGAGCGTAATCCCAAATTTAATAAACCCTTACACATTTTTGAACAGCAACAATCTCAAAGCGAAGAACAATTAATTACAGAAGCGATTCGTCAAACTTTTTTAGGATTGATAGAAATCAATAATGAAGAACGCAAGCCTGCATCATTAGATAAACTAACCATCGGCGTTAAATGCGGTGGCAGCGATGGTTTCAGTGGTATCTCTGCAAATCCTGCAGTTGGTTATTGTTCTGATCTGTTGGTTGCATTGGGAGGGAAAATTTTATTAGCAGAGTTTCCGGAGTTATGCGGTGTTGAACAAGAATTGATTGACAGAACTAAAGAAGAACAATCAGCGAATAAGTTTATTCATTTAATGAAAACCTATAACGAGTCCGCATTAAAAGTAGGTTCAGGTTTTCACATGAATCCATCACCGGGAAATATTAAAGATGGTTTGATAACTGATGCTATTAAAAGTGCCGGTGCAGCCAAGAAAGGAGGTACTTCTCCTGTGGTAGATGTATTGGATTATACGGAACCTGCAACAAAACCGGGATTGAGTTTGGTTTGCACGCCGGGTAATGATGTAGAAGCAACAACAGGAAAAGCAGCAAGTGGTGCCACATTAATTTTATTTACAACGGGATTAGGAACACCAACCGGTAATCCGGTTTGTCCAACAATTAAAGTGGCTACCAATTCTTCACTTGCAAAAAGAATGAGTGATATTATTGATATTGATACAGGAGCTGTAATTGAAGGAGAAAAAACCATTGAACAAATGGGGGAAGAGATATTAGAATATTGTATTAAAGCTGCCAGCGGAGAAATTATTCCAAAGGCAGTACAATTAAATCAGGATGATTTTATTCCATGGAAGCGCGGAGTGAGTTTATAACCGTAAATAATAAATAGGCGATAGTAAATAATATTTTGAATTGCTAAACAAATAACAAAGCATTGAAGTGTTTGATTCTTTCACTGAAAGAATCGAATTCAACAAAGTTGAATAATGATATAAAGCCGGTAACATGAAAAATTTTTTAGACGAAAACTTTTTGTTGAACAATAAAACTGCTCAACTATTGTATCATGAGTATGCCAAGAACATGCCCATTATAGATTACCACTGTCATTTGCCACAACAGCAAATTGCAGAAGATAAAAGCTTTGAAAACCTTACCCAGATTTGGTTGTATGGCGATCATTATAAATGGCGTGCCATGCGAACCAATGGTGTTGATGAAAAGTTCATTACAGGAAATGCTTCTGATTTTGAAAAGTTTAAACACTGGGCTGCAACTGTTCCTTATACTTTGCGCAATCCATTGTATCATTGGACTCATTTGGAATTGCAACGTTATTTTGATGTGCATGATTTATTGAATGCAGATACAGCGAAGAAGATTTATGATGAATGTTCTGAGAAATTACAATCAAAAGAATATTCGGTTAAAAACTTATTGCGTAAGATGAATGTGAAAACGGTTTGTACAACAGATGATCCTATTGACTCTTTGGAATATCATACACAATTGGTAGAAGATGAATTTGAAATTCCTGTATTGCCTGCTTTTCGTCCGGATAATGCAATGAATGTAAGTGATACAGAAAAATTTAATGCTTATGTGAAGAAGATTGAAGCGGTTACCAATATTTCTATTTCAACTTTTGATGACTTTTTATACGCTTTACAAAACCGTCATGATTTTTTTGCATCGATGGGATGTTGTGTAAGCGATCATGGGTTGGAAGAAATTTATGCAGAGGAATTTACAGGACAGGAAATTGATACCATCTTCAATAAAATTCATTCAGGCAAGCATTTGAATGACACAGAGCAACGAAAATTTAAATCAGCTATGTTGGTGCATTTTGCAGAATGGGATTGGGAAAAAGGTTGGGTTCAACAATTTCATTTGGGTGCATTGCGTAATAACAATTCAAGAATGTTACAACAATTAGGTGCTGATACAGGATGGGATTCCATCGGAGATTTTTCTCAGGGAAGAGCATTGTCTAAATTCTTAAACAAATTGGATAGTGATAATAAATTGGCGAAAACGATCTTATATAATTTGAATCCGGCAGATAATGAATTGATGGCAACCATGATAGGTAATTTTAATGACGGCAGTGCAGAAGGAAAGATTCAATTTGGTAGTGCCTGGTGGTTCTTAGATCAGAAAGATGGAATGACCAAACAGATCAATGCCTTATCCAATATGGGTTTGCTGAGTAAGTTCATTGGTATGTTGACTGATTCAAGAAGCTTTTTATCTTATCCGCGACATGAATATTTTAGAAGATTATTATGTAATCTTTTTGGAGAAGAAGTAGAAAATGGAGAACTGCCGAATGATATCCCATGGATCGGGAAAGTGATTCAGGATATCAGCTATAACAATGCAAAAAATTATTTTTCATGGAGTAATGTTGAGAAAACTATTGCTTTAAGGAAATAATTTTCTAATTTAATGAAATACAGAATAATAATGAAAACGATTTCGTAAATATAATTTTAGCCTGCTAATCATGAATTAATTTTACTGATTATTTAAAACGATTCATTCATCTATCAAACTTGCCATGCAAATACGATTTCAAAATAGCGCAAAAGAAGTAAAAGGAATGACAACTGAAGAGTTGCGTGAGCATTTTTTGTGTGAGTCATTGATGCAGGATGATTCCATCAATTTAGTTTATTCTCATTATGATCGTGTGATTATTGGTGGCGCAAAACCTATTCAGCAAGGCCTTTCATTAAAAGCGCATCCTGAATTAAGAGCGGACTATTTTTTAGAAAGAAGAGAATTGGGCATCATCAATGTTGGCGGCAAAGGAAATGTTGAAGCTGATGGAATTAATTATGATCTGGAAAAATTAAGTTGTTTGTATTTGGGCAAGGGAACCAGCGAAGTAGTATTTAGATCAACAGATAAGAATAATCCTGCACAGTTTTTTTTAATGTCTTCTCCGGCGCATCATACTTACCCCAATAAAAAAATGATGAAAGAAGAAGCATCACCTGTTGCATTGGGTGCAGTTGAAACATCGAATCAAAGAATCATCTATAAATACATTCATGCCGATGGCATTCAAAGTTGTCAATTAGTAATGGGATTAACGGTATTAAATAATGGAAGTGTTTGGAACTCTGTTCCGCCGCATACCCATACGCGTAGAATGGAAGTATATTTTTATTTTGATTTGAATGAACAGCAACGCATTTTTCATTTTATGGGAGAGCCGCAACAAACAAGACATTTGGTAATGAAAAATAATGAAGCAGTGATCTCGCCACCATGGAGTGTCCATTTTGGAAGTGGTACTTCTAATTATGCATTTATATGGGCAATGGCAGGAGAGAATTATACATTTACTGATATGGATCCTGCACCAATAACTGAATTAAAATAAACATGAGCAAAGTTTTATGTTTTGGTGAGTTGCTATTAAGATTGCCGCCTGCAAACGCCGGTGAATGGTTGCGCACCAATCAAATGCCTGTATTTGTTGGTGGTGCAGAACTCAATGTGGCAACAGCTCTGGCTACATGGCATATTCCGGTGAAATATTGTACAGCATTGCCTGATAATATTATTTCAAAGGATATTAAAGCTTATCTCGATCACAAAAATATTGATACATCTCCAATTATATACAGCGGCGAAAGAATAGGTTTGTATTATTTAAAAGAGGGTGCAGATATGAAGAGCGAAGAAAATGTTTTCGATAGAAAATATTCTTCATTCTCTACATTGTCAACCGGTTTGGTTGATTGGGATAAAATTTTGCAAGATGTTTCCTGGTTTCATTTTAGTGCTATTGCACCTGCTGTTAGTGCATCTGCCGCTGCATTATGTAAAGAAGCGCTGGAAGCCGCATCAAAAAAAAATATTACCATATCGGTTGATTTAAATCATCGTTCGTTATTATGGAAATATGGTGAAGATCCAAAAGATGTAATGCCGGATCTGGTAAAGTATTGTAATGTGATAATGGGAAATATTTGGTCTGCCAATACTTTATTAGGTATTCCGATTGATGAAAAGATTCATCAAAATAAATCACAAGAAAATTATTTATACCAAGCTACAGAAACATCAGATCATATTTTTAAAAAATTTTCAACATGTAATTGGGTGGCAAATACTTTTCGATTTGATGGTAAAGAACATGCAATTGAATATTATGCGGTATTGAATACAAAAAATGAGCAAGCAGTTTCTCCTGTCTTTAAAACAACTAAAGTTGTTGATAAGGTTGGTAGTGGTGATTGTTTCATGGCAGGATTGATCTATGGTATATTATCCAGTCATCAGCCAAAAAGCATCATAGGATTTGCTGCTGCTGCGGCTTTCGGGAAATTACAGGAAAAAGGAGATGCTACAAAAAACAGTATTCATCAAATTGAAAAAAATTAGCTGAACATACATAAAATATATTTATTAAAACAAACAATCAGTTATGAGCAAGAAAGTAGTAACCTTAGGAGAAATTATGTTGAGATTATCCACTCCTGATTTCAAAAGATTTGTACAAGCAGATACTTTTGATGTAACCTATGGTGGCGGCGAAGCCAATGTGGCTGCTGCTTTATGTAATTATGGTTTAAATGGAACTTTTGTCACAAAAGTGCCGAATAATGCAATCGGTCAGTCAGCAATTAATCATCTTCGCAGATATGGTGTGGATACACAATTCATTGCAAGAGGCGGTGATAGATTAGGTATTTATTTTTTAGAAACCGGGGCATCGATGAGAGCATCGCAAGTAATTTATGACAGAGCCGGTGCATCGATTGCAGATGTCGATGCAAGTGAATTTGACTTCGATAAAATATTAGATGGTGCTGATTGGTTTCATACAACGGGCATCACACCTGCATTAAGCGATAAAGCAGCTGCATTGACAGAAGCAGCTTTGAAAGCAGCGAAAGCTAAAGGCATTACAACAAGTATTGATTTGAATTATAGAAAAAAATTATGGACCAAAGAAAAAGCAAGAGAAGTCATGACAAAACTTTGTCAGTATGTTGATGTATGTATTGGTAACGAAGAAGATGCAGATACAACATTAGGTTTTAAAGCTGCACACACTGATGTTACTAAAGGAGAACTGAATTTGGACGGATTTAAAGATGTTTTCAAACAAATGAAAGAAAAATTCGGATTCAAATACATTGCATCCTCATTAAGAGAAAGTTATAGTGCCAGTGATAATGGATGGAGTGCGTTGGTATATGATGGAACAGAATTCTATCATACAAAAAAATATAATGTACGCATTGTTGACAGAGTTGGAAGTGGGGATAGTTTTGCAAGTGGTTTAATTTATGGATTGGTAACAGGAATGAAAATGCCTGATGCTGCTGAGTTTGGTGTGGCTGCCAGTGCATTAAAGCATACTATTCCGGGAGATTTGAATCATGCAACTTTAAGCGATGTGAAAGAATTAATGAAAGGCGATGGTAGCGGAAGAGTTCAACGTTAAAAAATAAATTATGATTATAGACACTATTCAAAATGCGCCAAAATATTTTTCGGTGCATCCATTATTCAAAGCAGCATTTGAATATATCATTCAAAATGATTTGGCCAATGCTGAAATAGGGAAATCAGATATTGCTGAAGGATTAAAAGCAATCATCAGTAATGCTTCGGGTAAAACAAAAGAAGCCAGTATGTCTAAGTTTGAATGTCATAATAAAAATATCGACATACAACTTTGTATTCGTGGAGTAGAAACCATTGGATGGACACCAAGAGAAAAATGTGTAACACCTAATGGTGGTTATAATGAAGAAAAAGATGTTCAATTATATTTTGACAGTGCTGATACTTTTTTTCAATTGACCAACGGACAATTTGCCATCTTTTTTCCTGAAGATGTTCATGCACCGATGATTGGTGAAGGAGAAATAAAAAAATTAGTGATTAAAGTTAAAATTTAAAATATGAGTAAGAGTCAACAAATAATTGATGTGATTATTGCACAAGGTATGCTGCCATTGTATTTCAATGCAGATGAAAAAGTAAGTGTGGAAGTGTTGAGAGCCGTTTACAAAGCCGGAGTTAAAGCTATTGAATACACCAACAGGGGCGAAGCGGCGTTGAAAAATTTTCACAAATTAGTAGAAGTTAGAAACAGTGAAATGTCCGGTTTATTATTGGGCGTTGGAACCGTAAAAAATTTGCAGCAAGTGCAAGATTATTTAAAAGCAGGTGCAGATTTTTTAGTTAGTCCGGGTTTTGTAAAAGAGATAGCAGATTATGCAATAGCGAATGATATTTTTTATGCACCCGGTTGTATGACGCCATCAGAAATTATTGCTGCAGAAAATGCAGGTATAAAGTTTATAAAATTATTTCCGGGTGATATGTTAGGCTCCAAATATCTAACCAGCATTAAAGATATTTTTCCAAAATTATTATTCATGCCAACAGGTGGTGTAGATACAACAAAAGAAAATATTGAAGGATGGTATAATGCAGGTGTTTGTGCGGTAGGTATGGGTAGCAAACTGATCAGTAAGAAATTAATGGAAGCGAAAGATTATCTTACTATTGAAAACGAAACCAAAAAAGTATTGGAATTGATTGCATCTATTAAAAAATAATCTCAAATAACTATCATGCTTGCAAACAAGATCGGTAAATACAGATGGACAATAGTAGCTTTATTATTTTTTTCTACTACTATTAATTATATGGACAGGCAAGTAATTGGTTATTTAAAACCAATACTGAGTAAAGAATTTTCCTGGACGAATACTGATTTTGCTTTGATTACCTCTTGGTTTACCGCTTGTTATGCAGGTGTTACCATTTTTGCCGGAGCCATTATTGATAAGATAGGAACTAAATTGGGATTAGCGTTATCATTATCTTTTTGGTCGTTGATGGGCATGCTTAATGCGTTTTGCGGGAGTGCAGTAAATGGACATGTTTTTGTAAGAAGTCTATTTGGTATTGGCGAAGCAGGTAATTTCCCTGCATCTATTAAAACGGTAGCAGAATGGTTTCCTAAAAAAGAAAGAGCATTGGCAACAGGTTTATTTAATAGTGGTGCCAATGTTGGCGCTATGATTGCAGCATTGTTGGTGCCATGGGTTGCTACACAGGTTTGGTTCGGTGGTTCTATTGCAGGTTGGAAAATGGCTTATATTATTACAGGAGCTATTGGATTGATCTGGTTATTTTTTTGGTTCTCTTTATATCATACACCTGCGAAACATAAAAAATTATCGAAGGCTGAATACGATTATATCCATAGCGATGATACTTCTGCAAGTCAATTGCAGGACAAAGTAAAAGTGTCATGGTTTAAATTGTTAGGATATCGTCAAACATGGTCTTTCTTTATCGGTAAATTTTTAACCGATGGTATTTGGTGGTTTTTATTATTCTGGTTACCTGATTATATGAAGAAACAATTTGGCATGGAAGGGCATGCTATCATGATTCCATTATTCACTGTTTATGGGGTTGCTATCATAGGAAGTGTTGCCGGTGGGGGCTTTCCGATGTTTTTTATTAACAGAGGAATGGAAACATACAAAGCAAGAATGACTGCTATGTTTTTAATTGCATTATTACCTTTGGTGTTATTATCTACTCAATATTTTGGTGATGTTTCTTTATTTGGTGGTAATGCTTACATTTTTGCATTGATTGTTATTTGTATTGGTGCGGCTGCACATCAGGCATGGAGTGCGAATATTTTTACAACAGTGTCTGATTTATTTCCAAAAAAAGCTGTAGGCTCAGTAACTGGTATCGGTGGGTTGGCAGGCGGTGTAGGTGGTGTGTTGGTACAGTTACTTGCAGGAAGATTGACTGATCATTTTAAAGATCACCCGCAAACAGCATATTTAATTATGTTTATTATTTGCGCTTCAGCTTATATAACTGCATGGTTGGTCATGAAAATATTGGTCCCGAAATTTAAACCCATCACTGATTTATAATTATTATTTTACAATTATCTCTTTAAAATTACTTTCATTACCGGTTCGATCGACAGCTGTTACTGCAATTGCATTTATTGCAATAATTGTTTTATCACTTCCAAGTATGGAAGATTTTAATTGTAGCATTCTTTCATTACGATTGAGTATTTTATAATTCCACGTGTTTCCATATTTATAATATACCACCCATCTGAAAACATCCGCTTCATTGTTGTGAGACCAAGTGATTTGCAGACTGTCTTGCGTTTTATTAAAACTGGCTAATGGATTTTCTGGTGCAATATTATCTAACCAAGGACTTGCAGGTACAAGTGCTCCTTGCTTATATGGTCCGTCATCTAAAGCTTTTGCAAGATTTGTATTTTTTACATCTGATGAAATACTCCAATGCAAAACACCCTTACTTTTTGGTAACATGCCTCTTGCAATCATGATTTGATTAATGGTTTCATCGACTGTTTTAGTACTTGTATCACGACCAACAGAAATCCCAGGCCAAAGGTGACGTTGCAGAGTGTTTTCGCTTTGCCACCAACCTAATAAAACAGGAAAACTTTGCGCATATCTTTTTATTGGCCAATAGATCTGTGGAGAAAAATAATCTATCCAACCTTTATTCAACCAAAGTTTTGCATCAGCATATAAAGTTTCGTATTGATCAAACCCACTAATGGATTCAGGATAACCGGGTCTCCAAATGCCAAATGGACTAATACCAAATTTCACATAAGGTTTAGTTGCTTTCATTTCATGATAAATGCGTTCAATCAAATCATTTACACTTTTTCTTCTCCAATCACTTTTAGATAATTTACCTCCGCTTTTTTGATAAGCTGACCAGCTTGTACTATCTGGAAAATCTTCTTTCAAATTATATTCCGGATAAGGATAGAAATAATCATCAAAATGAACACCATCAATATCATATCGTTTTACCAAATCTATTACAACATTGGTAGTAATATCTTGTACTTCCTTTTGTGATGGATCCATCCACCAATATCCTTGCTTTAAATACAAAACTAAATTTGGATTTGTCTTTACAATGGATTGGTCACTGATATTGCCGCCTTTGGGATGATAAGCCCGATAAGGATTTAACCAAACATGCAATTCCAAACCTCTGTCATGTGCTTCTTTAATCCAAAACTCAAGCGGATCATAAAGTGGATTGGGTGCTTTGCCTTGTTCGCCGGTTAAATAATAACTCCAGGGTTCTAAATCGCTTTTGTATAAAGCATCAGCTTGCGGTCTAACTTGAAGAATGACTGCATTAAAATTATGTTTCTGTAAAAAATCTAAAAGAGCAATCGCTTCTTTCTGTTGTTGTTCATTCGTTAATCCGGGTTTACTTGGCCAATTGATATTGTCAACAGTGGCTACCCAGGCAGCACGAAATTCCTGCATGGCTTTTGGTGTATTATTCAGAGATATTGGAGCGATTTTTTTTGAAGTAGAACATGCACTTAATAAGAAAGCAAGGAATATGAATGTATAGAAAAGAGGAATATATTTTTTCATATGAGTAGTTTTTGGTTGGAGTGACTTATAAATATAAGAAAATTATTAAGCTATTTTAAAAAGGATAGATTTATTTGGGCGAATTAGTTGAAGCAGCTTGGAACAAATTTGGATAAAAGAAATTACACAAATTTAAAACTATCACTTTTCATATTGGAAGGTAGTAGTGGTCTTCATTTGGCGTATCTTGTTATAGAAAATAGTAAGAATCTAAAGATCATGAAACGAAACGGATTGGTTAGATTTGTCTGATAGGTGGTTGTTGATAATAATTCAGCTTAATAAAATCAGTAAATATATTTAATCAACCAATGAATATAAAATGAAGAAACGTTCTTTTATCAAAAGCTTGGTGTTAGCAGGACTAAGTGCACCATTGCAATTATCTGCAATGGATAAATTGATTAAGCAAGCCAACAAAAGATCGATCAATGATATCGCTTCCGATGATGAGTTTTGGAAAGCGATTCGCGGAGAATACAAATTAAAACCTGATTATATCAATTTAGAAAATGGTTATTACAATATTCTTCCATCAGAAATATTAGAAAGTTACATTCAACATATCAGAGATATAAATTATCAAGGTTCTTATTACATGCGAACTGTGCAATTTGATAATAAAAAAATCATGGCTACAAAAGTGGCAGACTTAGTTGGTTGTACAACAGAAGAATTAATTCTTACCAGAAACACAACTGAATCTCTTGATATGATCATTGGTGGATTTCATTGGAATGCAGGTGATGAAGCGGTCATGGCAGAACAAGATTATGGTTCCATGCTGGAAATGTTTAAACAAGTTGCAAAAAAGTATGGTGTGGTAAATAAAATTGTTTCTGTACCCAATCATCCGAAAGATGATGATGAGATTGTGAATTTATATGCCAATGCCATTACAGATAAAACAAAATTATTGATGGTATCGCACATGATCAATATTACCGGTCAGATATTGCCCATTCGAAAAATATGCGATATGGCACACAGCAAAGGAGTGGAAGTAATGGTGGATGGTGCACATGCTATTGCACATATTCAATTCCATATTCCGGATCTGCACTGTGATTATTATGGTGCCAGTTTACATAAATGGTTAGCAGTTCCATTAGGTGTTGGTATATTATATGTAAGAAAAGAAAGAATTGGAAATATATGGCCATTATTGGCTGAAGGTGAAAGAAAAGAAAATGATATTTCAAGATTGAATCATACTGGTACACATCCTGTGCATAATGATCTTACAATTATCGATGCAGTTGACTTTTATAAAAAGATTGGTGCAGAAAGAAAAGAAGAACGATTGAGATTTTTACAACAATACTGGACAACAAGAGTAAGAGGTATTGATAAAGTTATTTTGAATACACCTGCAGATGCAAAACGTTCTTGCGGTATTGCCAATGTTGGTGTAAAAGGAATGAGCCCTGGTCAATTGGCTGATACTTTATTGAAAAAATATAAAATATATACAGTAGCCATTGATGGTGCAACTGTTCATGGATGCAGAATAACACCGAATATTTTTACTACTGTTGACGAGTTGGATGTATTGGTGAAAGCATTAAAAGAATTAGCAGCTTAATACGTTTACCGAAACAATCTCTTGTTTACCGAAAATTCAAATAATAGTTTACTATCTCATCATCATCAATAGAGTGTATTTAGTTTTTTACTTTATTTTAGGTAATCCCAAAACAATAACATGAAATCAATTCGCATTATCTGTTCATCATTTGCAATAGGATGTATTGCATTGGCAACAGCACAAACAACAACACCTCCAACAACAACTGCTCCTGCCAATGCAGCGGCGCAAGCAAACAGACCAAGAAGACCAGTTGATGCTCCTGATCCAAATGCACCCGTAACAAAATATGATTATCACGATGCATTCGCTCCTTTTTTTTATACAAAGAATGGAACAGAATACAGAGCTGCAACAGGAGAACCCGGTCCAAAGTATTGGCAAAATCGTGCAGACTATCAATTGGCTGCAAAGTTGAATGATTCAACAAATGAGATTACCGGAACGGAAATTCTTACGTATACAAATAATAGTCCATTGAAATTAGGTTTCATCTGGATGATGTTGGAACAAAATTTATTTAAGCAAGATTCAAGAGGAACTGCTATCGTTCCCCTAAGCGGAAGTCGTAATGGTGGTCGTGGACAAATATTTGATGCAGGCTATAAGATCAAATCAATAAAAGTGTTAAGTGGCGCAAAAAATGAAGTAGCTACTGAAGTAAAATTTTTAGTAGAAGATACACGTATGCAAATATTCTTACCAAAAGAAGTTAGTGCTGGCGGTGGTGTGTTAAAATTGAAGATCGAATATTCATTCATCTCACCTGATTATGGTTCAGATAGAATGGGTATTATGAAAACAAAGAATGGAAAAATATTTACCGTAGCGCAATGGTATCCACGGATGTGCGTGTTTGATGATATCACAGGATGGAATACTGCACCTTATACCGGCCCCGGTGAATTTTATTTAGAGTATGGTGATTTTGATATCAGCATTACAGCACAAGCAAAAGATATTGTAGTATGTTCAGGTGAATTATTAAATCCACAAGAAGTATATACTGCTGATCAACAAAAACGTTGGGCAGAAGCTGCAAAGAGTGAAAAGACTGTTGTGATAAGAACAGCAGATGAAGTAACAGATCCTAAATCTCGTCCTGCAAATAAAACAGAATTAACATGGCATTTTAAAATAAAGAATGCACGTGATGCATCTTGGGGAGCTTCATCTGCATTTATTATTGATGCTGCAAAAATGGATTTACCAAGCGGTAAAAAATCATTGGCTATATCTGCCTATCCTGTAGAAAGTAATGGTGATAATGCTTGGGGACGATCAACAGAATATGTAAAAAAATCTATTGAATATAATTCTGCTAAATGGTATGAGTTTCCTTATCCTGCTGCCACTGCAGTTGCCGGAACACCCGGTGGAATGGAATATCCGGGCATTGTGTTTTGTGGTGCAAGAGGCAGTGGTCGTGGTTTATGGGGCGTGAATGATCATGAATTCGGACATACTTGGTTTCCTATGATCGTTGGTTCTAATGAAAGATTATATGGTTGGATGGATGAAGGTTTTAATACTTTCATCAACACTTTATCTACTGCAAATTTTAATAATGGTGAATATAAACCAAGAGCAACACCTGATATGCATCAGATCGGTAATGCATATACATCACCTACATTAGAACCAATATTGAGTTATGTAGATAATTTGAAAGAAAGAAATAATGGAACACTTTTGTATAGCAAACCAAGTGCAGGATTAGTTTTATTGCGTGAACAGATATTAGGGCCGGAACGTTTTGACAGGGCTTTTAAAACTTATATTGATAGATGGGCTTTCAAACATCCAACACCTGATGATTTTTTTCGAACAATTGAAAATGTTGCTGGCGAAAGTTTGCAATGGTTTTGGAGGGGCTGGTTTGTGAATACATGGCGTTTAGATGTTTCTGTTCGTGATGTAAAATATGTAGACAGTACCGATTATTCAAAAGGTGCATTAATTACTTTAGATAATTTAGAAAAAATGGCGATGCCTGTCATTCTAGAAATTAAAACCAAGAGTGGTAAAACAGATCGCATTAAATTACCGGTTGAGATATGGGAGCGTAATACTTACTGGACATTCAAATATCCTTCAACTGAAGCAATTGAATCAGTTACCTATGATCCTGATAAAGTTTTGCCCGATTATAATGCTGCAAATAATGTTTGGCCAAGAAAATAAAAAGATTTAATAGAAATCGTTTAAAAGGAGAATAAGTTTATATCACATAACTTATTCTCTTTTTTTAATTCTACATAAATTCTTTAACTGCGAATTGTTAGCATAAGGTGATCTAAGTATAATTAATTTTAAAAGATTGTTTCATTACTCATCATTAAAATAAATGACATGGAACACAATTACAAATAGTCCACAAGAAACTTTATCTAAAACATTCCTTGTAAAACAAGACGATTATTTTTCTCACAACAAAAGTTCAAGCAAATGACGAGACCTTAAATCTATTGTAAAGAGAATTATACAATTGAATGGTTTTGCTTTTAGAAACATTGTAAAAAACATCTTCTAGAATATATAAATACGTAATTGAACCCTTGTTGTACCACAAAAAATAACACCTTGTAATTTATTGATTTACAAGGTGTTATTTATCTTATCTGCGGACCGGACGGCCAGAAATTACCTAATCCTAACTTTTCTTAATCTTACGAAACCCTCAGATATAAAGGGTATACTATTATACTTACCTTAAATTAACTTACTTAAATCTGATAAAATCAGAAGTGGTTGCTACCGTTTCTGCTACCAGAGTAGTTTTGGTAGGCTATTTACTATTATTGATTTTTAACTTTTAAAGCCAAAATGGTATTATTTTTGAAATATTAACAAAATCACCATAACATATTACATTTTTTAATAAATAATAAAAAACTTAAACTATGAAAAGAGTAATCTTTATTTTGGCAATTCCATTTGTATTTGCATGTAGTAAAACTGAAGTACCTAAAACCCCACCTGTGGTAGTTGTTCAGGAAGAAGCAATAAAATTCACAACTAATCTTGATACGGGGACTTATAATGTATCCGATACATTACCACTAGTCATATCTGTTAGTTCGAAAATTCCATCAGCAGGAGTTCTTTATTCTATTACTACGACTTGGGTTGATAGTGCTAAACAGATTTTTAAGTTAGATACGAGTTTAACAACTTCTAGTTTAAGTTTGAATATAGCTGGTCTAAAGAAGATAGGATCCTATTCATTGTCAATTAGTGTTACATCAAAATCGACTACATCAAATACACTAAATAAATCTATTTCAGTTGTAAATAATCCATTGGGCAGGTTTACTGGATACAAGGTAGCTGCAAATGCTAGTCAGTTGGGTGAATCATATTGGTTAAGAGGAACACCAATACTAACAGATTATTTTACATATGCATTTCAAACTCCCTTTCCTGGTACAAATCATATATATCAAGCGGTATCAGTTGCATTAGGCGATTTTAATAAAGATGGATATTTGGATATGTTTAATCCGGGTGCCGCATTTCAAGGTCCAACAGTTGGGTTTTCATTTTTAATCTGGAATCCAACAACAAAAATATTTGAGGATAAAAATTTATTTAATGATAAGTCATTTAATAATTTTGGTGGAAACAAATCAAAAACTATTCCAGTTGATTTAAATAAAGATGGGTATATGGACTATGTCATATTTGATAATGGTGATGAAGGAATACAAAATTCTCCTGATGAACCAATAAGAATTGTATTAAGTGATGGTAGAGGTGGTTATGACTTAAAGGCGATTGAGACTAGTGAAACTGAAACTTATGTTCGTTCGAGCGGAGAAACATCATTAATTGGATG
Organism: uncultured Chitinophagaceae bacterium; assembly: GCA_903881425.1. Classification (GTDB taxonomy): domain Bacteria; phylum Bacteroidota; class Bacteroidia; order Chitinophagales; family Chitinophagaceae; genus CAILAF01. The sequence continues at coordinate 25,327 of CAIRTF010000009.1, forward strand.
GAAAAAAGAAAGTGGAGATGTTGGCGATTTAAATGGTGATGGAATACCTGATTTATTTATTAATTGCAATACTGTATCATACATCTATTGGGGTATTCCTAATTTCCCATACTTTACAAAAACAAATCGTGCAATGATGTTGGCGGAAAATCAAAATTATGGGAATATTGGTAATAATGGGTTTGGTGAGAACTGCTCTCATTGTGCTAATTATTCATTTAATTCATCAATTGTCGATGTAAATAAAGATGGAAAGAATGATATTATTATCGGCACAACCGAAGATCCAAATAATACCATATTTCCAACACATGAAAGAATATTAATAAACCAAGGAAACGGTAGATTTAATAATGGTGGTATAATTGAATTACCAGATTATAAACCATCAATCAAATATCAACAAGGATCCGCCCCCGAAAATCAAGATTATGTTGTTGATGATGTCAATGGTGATGGTTTAAATGATATTATTACTATGAACTCATTAGGCACATCTTCATGGGATATCTTCGTTTACATTCAACAACCCAATGGTTCATATACAATAAATTATGATATTGTTAAATCTAACGGTACACCAAGAACAGGTTGGAAACCTAGATTATTGTATGCCGACTTTAATGGTGACGGAAAA
>CAIRTF010000010.1 GCA_903881425.1 uncultured Chitinophagaceae bacterium
AATGAAAGAAGGTGTTTTGTTTACATTTTGAAATCCTAATTGCAGAAAACCAATTTTTTTACTCAATTGTCGTTTTAAACTGATGAATGCTGAATAATCACCGGCATTCAATCCGTTTAAATACAATTTACCATTGGCTTCAATATCCCAAATATTGTTTCTTGTTCTGTTGCGGTATTCCCCTGTTACATACAAATTATAATAATGATTGACCGATACATCATTAAAAGTAGCTTTCAGGTTTTGCATACCGGCTCCTACTTTTAAAAACTGACTGATATTATTTTTATCCGGGTAAGAAATTACACTGAATTCATTGATTAAATTATTCCATGCATCTTTAAAATTCACAGTATCATAATAACCCGAACTGTTACCCGGTAGGTTATAATTAAAATATTTTTTGTAAGAAGTTGAATCAGCATAATAATCAAAGAAGTTATACGAACTGCTGTTGACGGTTAATATGTGTTCTAATCTCAATCGCGGATAAAATAATTTAATGGTCATAGAATCGGTTACAATAGAATCTTTCTGACCAAAATCGTAATGATGCCTGAATAAAACAGTGTTTTCTTTATATATATTTCCTGTTGTGATAGCTGTATTGGTAAATGGATTTCGTGATGCCGGACCTGCATTGCCTAATCTTGTTTGTAATTGATATGGATCATTTAGTTGAATACTATCTATATAATTAGGATCTTGTAATCCCCCATTTTCTGAAGAAACATTTTTATTATTGATGAAAATAAAATATGCTTCATATCTTTTATTCAGCGTTTGATACCGCCAGGTAAAACGCATGTTATTTAAGTTGGCATTTTGTGTGCGTAACTGACCGGGTGCATTACTAAAACGATACTCGAATGACAAATTGAAATTGCTTTTTCTGTTTTGCGTATGTACTATATCTACCAACTGCTCCGAATTATTTCCCAATGAATAGGCCATTTCGGTAAAGGGTCTGGTAGTTTGAAAAAAGCGAGTTGTTTCAATATTAAATTTATATAAATCGTATTGATGAAAACCTGCATCCCATCCGGCTTTCATGAGTGGATCAAATAATAAGGAATGAGTAGCCGTTCCGGTATTACCTAAACCCGCCATCCAGTATGGCTGAGGAAATCTTTTTGAAAAATCATTCAAGGATGAATCTAATTTTCTGATTCTGGTTGAATCGAAATAGCGATAAAAAATAGTGATCGAATCCGCGTATCTGTCTCGATGCTGCAATGAATCGCCGCCTTTCTGTGCCCTTATCGGCCTACCCTGACTATCATATTGAATAGCTGAATTACCGCCGCTTTGTCCGTAGTTAGAAGTTTGAGCAGTTGTTTTAAGAGCCGCTAATAATAAACAGCCCATCACTAAGAATAAAAATTTATCTGCACTAACTTTCATTACAAAAAATATCCTGCAAATTAACAGTAAAGCTGTGAATGAAGTGATAAAAGAAATGTATCTCAATCAACAACACTATACCAGTTTTGCCAATTCAGTAAACAATAAAGTTAACTTAGGTTCTGCTGCTTTGGCTGCCTGCAATACTTCTTCGTGTGTAATTACATTGTTTTCTTCGCGAATGCCCATATCAGTAACCACGCTTACCGCAAATACTTTCATGCCGCAATGAACAGCAGCAATGGTTTCCTGCACTGTGCTCATGCCTACTACATCGCTTCCTACTATTTTAACCAATCTGTATTCGGCATGTGTTTCAAAAGTTGGACCGGTTACTGCTGTATACACTCCCTGATGAATTTGAATATCATTGGCTTTGGCAATAGCCATTGCTTTATCAATCAATCCTTGATTGTAAGGTTCGCTCATATCCGGGAATCTTGTTCCCAATGCTTCTTCATTCTTTCCCATCAACGGATTGATGGTAAAGAAACTGATATGATCTTTCAATATCATCAAATCACCTACTTTATAATTCGGATTCACGCCACCGGCTGCATTGGATAATAGTAAAGTTTCGATGCCTAATAATTTCATTACACGAACAGGAAAAACTACCTGGGCCGGTTCATATCCTTCATAAAAATGAAAACGGCCACTCATTACCACCACTTTTGTTCCGCCCAATTCGCCAAACAATAATTTACCACCATGGCCTTTAACTGTACTTACCGGAAAATGAGGTATTTCAGTATATGGAATCGCATATTCTACTTTTATCACTTCTGCTAAATTACCCAAGCCGCTGCCCAACACAATCCCCACTTTAGCGGTTGTTTTTACTTTTGATTGAATATATGCAGTTGTTTCTTGTAATTGCGTCATCAATTCACTCATAAATGATATTTAATGTTGTAATATAATTAATATAATGTTTTCTTATTCTTTGCACTCCATTCTTCAAACATTGTAATCGCTTCATTTCTTCCAACACATTCAATAGCAATCTTTCTCTCATGTAATGGTAAAGTGATTTCATGATAGATCAAAGAGTCATCAAACCCGATATTGGCAGCATCCTGACGTGTATTACCGTAATAAATTTTAGATGGCCTTGCCCAATAAATAGCACCCAAACACATGGGGCATGGCTCACAAGATGAATATACTTCGCAGCCCTCTAATTGAAAACTTTGCAAATTTTTACAAGCATCCCTGATAGCACTAACTTCTGCATGAGCAGTGGGATCGTTAGAGGATATAACTTTATTCCAACCCCTTCCAATAATGGTATCGTCTTTCACAATCACACAACCAAAAGGGCCGCCTTCATTATTTTCCATACCTTCTTTACCGAGTTGTATCGCTTCCAACATAAATTTCATTTCCCTTGTCATACGCTACCTATTTATAAAAGCAATCTGCAAGAATAAAGTTATTTGTTTTTATTAACAAGAAAAGTGAATAAAAAGCAACCTCGAATGAAATGGCTTTACTTAAATATTTATCTTACTTATTTCAACAAAAAACCTCCGAAGTCTTAAAGACCTCGAAGGTTTGCTTATCACTAAATACTTACATCTTTCTACTTCTTCCTCTTCTCCCTCGCTTTCTTTATTCCATAACCCACACCACCTGCAATGAGTAAACTTAATCCTCCATCTACCGGTGCACTGTTAGGATCACCTCCGGGA
>CAIRTF010000011.1 GCA_903881425.1 uncultured Chitinophagaceae bacterium
ATATCTCTATCAAATGCGCAATGCATTGCTGGTTGGCACTAACAGAAGTAAATATTTGGTAATTGGAACGGCAGCAGAAGCCATCAGCAATATTGTATTGGATTATTGTTTGATCTATGGAAAATCAGGATTGCCTCAATTGGGTTTTAATGGTGCTGCTTATGCTTCAGTAATTGCTGAGTTCATTGGCTTATCGAGTATTTTTTTGGTGATACATTTTAAGGGCATAGGTAAACAATTACAGTTATTTAAAAACTGGAAGTATGATGCTGCGCATACAAAATTAATTTTAGTACAATCTTCTCCACTCATTGCACAACATGCCATCAGTATATTAAGCTGGGAATTCTTTTATATTTTAATCGAACATCATGGAACCAGAGATCTGGCCATCTCTAATACCATGAGAAATATTTTTGGTTTCTTCGGATGCTTTACATGGGCGTTTGCTGCAACCACTAATACAATGGTAAGTAATATTATCGGGCAAGGATTATATGACCGTGTGAATGAATTGATCATGAAGATTATCAAAATATCTTTTTTATTTTCCTGTACGGTTGGATTGATCGTGAATATTTTTCCGCATGTATTTTTATCTATTTACGGACAAGGAGAAGACTTTATTCAAGCTGCTATTCCCGTGCTGCGTGTAGTTTCTACAGCCATGATATTAATGTCTTTCTCTGTTATTTGGTTGAATGCAGTAACCGGAACAGGCAATTCAAAAATGAATTTACTGATTGAAGCATTCGCTATTTTCTTTTATATCATTTATGTATATATCGTGTTAGAGAAATTTAATTTACCCATCACGATTGGATGGATGAGTGAATGGTTGTATTGGATATGCATGTTCATTCCTTCTTATTGGTACATGAAAAGCGGCAGATGGAAGAATAAAAAAATATAGAAAATTCTTTTCATTAATATTTTACCGCAAAGTTCACAGAGAAAAAGAAAAGCAGACGCAAAGAAAAAAAGCGGATTATTAAACATAAATAAGCTTTGCGTTTTCTTTGTGCGCTCACTATTCTTTGCGGTTAATTTATTTAATCTCTACCCTTTCAATTGAGTAACCAACTCAACATATTGTTGCATGGCAGTATCTTTTGAAATGCCTTTCAAACTTTCCCAGGCACTATGTTTTGCTTTTGCAACAAAATCAAAGGGATTGGTTGGAGCTTCGCCGTTGTTATCTCCTTCCGTTGCTTGTTTAAATAAGGAATAGAGTTTTAATAAAGTTTCATTATCCGGTTTTTCGCTTAATGTTTTACTGTTGGCAATAGCTTGTTCAAATAATTCTTGTAATTCCATTTTTATTTATTGTAAGTCTTGTAATAATTTTTGTCCTTCTGCTTTATAATCTTTGTCATCAAATGTTCTGATAGGTAACTTCACCAAGTTATTCAATACTTCAATCGCTTGTGCAGGTCTGTTTTTTTCTTTATATGCTTTGGCGAGATACAAATAATTCAACATAAAATAAGGTTCGATTGTTTTGCATTTCTCAAAATACTCAATGGCTTTATCAATATCCGCATCAGGCAATCCACCATATAAAGCTTTTACTGCAAAACGTTTTGCCCAGTTTAATGTAATCATTTCATAATGCCATTTGCCTTCTATAAAATTAGCCATCGCATGATGGGGATTGATACGCAAAGCCTTATCAGCATTCATTTTCACATCACGCACATATCCGATCATTTTTTTATTCTCTGTTTCCACTTCTGTCATTTTACCCGATGCCAATGCCAAAGCATAATAGCTATCCGCATTATTTGAATCGGCAGCAATTAATCTTTGTGCATATGCCAATGCTGATTCGAAAGTGATGCGTTTATCATTTTTAATAGGCAATCGCTCTCCTGTTGAACAACTTAATTCAGTTGCTTTCACCAATGCTTTACTATTATTCGGTTCTGTAATTAAAATCTGCTTGTATTTATTCAATGCCTCCTGTTCTTTAAAATTATATTCGAAGTTGGCTGCTTCTTTAAAGAGTGTAACTGTTTCTTGTGAATAAGATAAAAAGGAAATAAATAATAAAATAATAGCGAGAATTTGTTTCATAAAATAGGTATGCGATTATTTTTTTCTTTTGAGTTCAAAACTAATGCCAACGCTGCCTTGTATATTTTCAATGGGCGGATTTAACTTTTTAATGGAAATGCTTACTTCTTCTGCCAAAGCAAACTCATTCAGTATTTGTGCTGCAATTTCAGTTGCTGCTGTTTCTAATAAGGGTGTTGGCTGATCCATTCTTTTTTGCACCAATGCATACAATGCAACATAATTAATGGTTTCATGAATGGATTGAACAGGAATGGTTTTAGGATTATATTTTACAATAAGGTCAATAATAAATTCATTCCCCAATATTTTTTCTTCGGCATACATTCCGTGATGAGAAAAAAAATGTACTTGATGTAAATGAACAGAGAGCATGTTATGAATTGTAAGTGATAAGTTATAGGTTATAAGTTTTTGATGGTATGATCTTGTTCAGATAATAATTAATGACGGATGACTTAATACTTACAACTTATTACTTTAAACCTAAAGCGCTTAAATACCTTTCTGCATCTAATGCGGCCATACAGCCGCTGCCCGCTGCAGTTACCGCCTGACGATAATTTTTATCCTGTACATCTCCTGCTGCAAATACGCCTTCTACATTTGTTTTACTTGTTCCGGGAATCGTTTTAATATAACCTGTGTCATCCATATCAATAAATCCTTTAAAAATATCGCTGTTGGGTTGATGACCAATTGCCACAAAGAATCCACTGATAGGCACTTCCAATTTTTCTCCGGTGGCATTATTTTTTATTCGAACACCTTCTACTTTATTTGCTCCCAACACTTCATCAGTGGAGCTGTTCCAATAAATTTTGATGTTGGATGTATTGATCACTCTCTCCTGCATTACTTTACTCGCACGCATTTGATCTCTGCGAACGATCATATGAACAGTGGTACATAGTTTAGATAAATACATAGCTTCCTCACATGCCGTATCTCCGGCACCAACAATAGCTACTTCTTTTCCGCGAAAGAAAAATCCGTCGCACACTGCACAGGCACTTACGCCAAAACCATTTAATCTTTGTTCACTTTCTATACCCAACCATTTGGCAGAAGCACCGGTACAAATAATCACAGCATCTGCTTCAATCCATTTTTCTTCATCGATCTGCACTTTATATGGTTGTTGAGAGAAATCAACTTTTGTAGCCAGTCCATATCTGATATCAGCACCCATTCTTACTGCTTGCTTTTCAAAATGCACCATCATTTCAGGACCTTGAATACCATCGGGATAACCGGGGTAATTTTCTACTTCAGTAGTAATGGTTAATTGTCCGCCGGGTTGAATACCCTGATATAAAACAGGTTTCATGTTAGCACGTGCCGCATAAATAGCTGCAGTATATCCAGCCGGACCACTCCCAATAATTAATACATGTACTTTTTCAATTGCTTCATTACTCATCTTGATCTTTTTATTTTCGACGAACAAAATTATCATTCCCTTACAGATGCGCCGGAATGATTTTACACAAGGATACTGATTTTGGGGATAATCAAAAAACCCTCTGACAATTGCCAAAGGGTTTGATCTTTTTCACTGAAACTTACTTATCCCAAATAGGCTTTCAAAGCGTTGCTGTATCTGGCTTTCTGCAAACGCTTAATGGCTCTTTCTTTAATTTGACGGATACGTTCTTTGGTGAGATCGTATTTCATACCAATTTGTTCAATGGTAACACCATTTTCACCATCCAATCCAAAATAAGCATTTACAATTTCTGCTTCTCTTGGTGATAATGATTTTAATACCCTGCGAATTTCTTCACGCAAAGAATCTTTCATTACATCTTCATCGGTATCATCACTGCCTTCTAATAAATCACCCATGGCCACATCTTCTGCTTCATGCACGGGTGCATCTAGAGAAGTATGACGGGTATTACTTTGGAAGATATTATTAATTTCCGTCTCACTCATTTCCAAAATCTCACTCAATTCTTCAGTTGATGGTTCACGTTCATGTTCCTGCTCGAATGCCATATAGGCTTTATTGGCTTTATTGTAAGTACCAATTTTGTTTTGCGGCAAACGAACCAATCTGCCCTGTTCAGCCAATGCCTGTAAGATAGATTGACGAATCCACCATACAGCATAAGAAATAAATTTAAATCCTTTGGTTTCATCAAAGCGTTGCGCCGCTTTTATTAAGCCGAGATTTCCCTCGTTGATGAGATCGCTTAAGGATAAACCCTGATGTTGATATTGTTTTGCAACCGAAACCACGAAACGTAAATTGGCTTGCACCATCTTGTCTAATGCTCTCTGATTACCCATTTTGATTTTCTGTGCCAGTGTGGTTTCCTCTTCGGGAGTGATCATGGAAATTTTAGAAATTTCCTGCAGATACTTTTCTACGGCTTGAGAATCTCTGTTGGTAATCTGTGTTGCAATCTTGAGCTGCCTCATAATGTATAATTACTGTATTACTGATGATTAACGATATAAGACGCTAAAAGTTGCATTTATGATGCAGTAAGTAGCGTTAATTTATCCCCTTTTTATTTGCAAGGCGTGCAAAGTTAATCTAAAACACCTGAATTAGGTAGCTTTTCGGCATTTTATTACACACAATGTTGAAAACCGTAACAAAAAACCTCCGAGGCCTTAAATATCTCGGAGGTTTGCTTATCACTAAATACTTACATCTTTCTACTTCTTCCTCTTCTCCCTCGCTTTCTTTATTCCATAACCCACACCACCTGCAATGAGTAAACTTAATCCTCCATCTACCGGTGCACTGTTAGGATCACCTCCGGGA
>CAIRTF010000012.1 GCA_903881425.1 uncultured Chitinophagaceae bacterium
GCCATCACCACTATATGCTAATGAAACTTTTTGTTGCTGATTCAGTTTATATGCTAATGCAACACCATCTGCTACGGCTAATTGCGGACCTAAATGCGAAATCATTCCGCAGATGAAATGTTCTTTACTCCCGAAATGAAAACTTCTTTCTCTTCCTTTACTATAACCATCCTGATTGCCTTGCCATTGATTGAATAATTTATGCAATGGCATTTTTCGGGTGGTAAAAACACCAAGATTTCTATGCAAAGGCATAATCCATTCATCGGGCTGTAATGCAAGCGTAGAGCCAACTGCAATGGCTTCTTGCCCTATACCACTAAACCATTTGCTTATTTTACCCTGCCGCAATAACACTAACATTTTATCCTCGATCATTCTTGGTAATAATAATTGCTTATAAATATGAATGAGTTCGGACTCAGATAAATCTTTGCTGTGCTCTTTGAATTGCATGAGAGAAATTATGTACTCAAGTTATAAAAAAATATGGGACAGTTTTTAATTGCCCCATATTAAATAAAGTATATTAGGAAAGATTAGTTTCTTTTGGCGAAACGACTTAACAATTTCAATATTTCAATATATAACCAAACAATAGTTACCAACAATGCAAATGCACCATACCATTCCATGAATTTAGGTGCCCCTGATTCTGATCCTTTTTCAATCATATCAAAATCCAGGATCAAATTCAATGCAGCAATAGCAACAATAAATAAACTGATGCCAATACCCAATAAACTTGAATCGTACAAAAATGGCATGCTTACACCAAACATTCTAACGATCATAGAAAGAAAATAAAATATAGCAATGCCAACTGTTGCAGTGATAATAACACTTTTAAATTTTTCTGTTGCTCTAATAATCCTGAAATTATACAACAGGAACATAGCAATAGCAACACCAAAAGTTAAACCAACTGCTTGCATTACCAATCCGGGATATGTTTTTTGAAAAGCATCATTCATAATAGCAGAAATACCACCAATAAACAATCCTTCCAAAATTCCGTAAGCAGGTGCCAAATACGGAGCCCAGTTAGGTTTGAAAGAAATGGCAATGGCTGTTATAAGTCCGCCGAAAATGCCGATCATCATCCACATATTCATACTTTGTAATGAACCAGCCTGATACAAGTTCCAGGAATATACGGCACCACCAATTACCATCAGCATCATAAATCCAAACTTATTCAATGTGCCACGAACACTCATTACACCTTGCAATTCTGCATTGCGTGTTGCTTCTCTGTTAAATATTTTCTGAGAAAGCGTGGGATTGCCTGATTCAAATAAAGCCATAGTTTAAAATTTTTAATGTGTAAAGTTAATACAAGATAAAATTACAATTCCGTTAAAACTATTTCAATTTTTTTAAGTTAGGATAATGGTCCACTGTTTCAAAAACATAATTAGGATTACGCTTTAATAAAGTAATGAACTTTTCCAACGAGTCTGTATAGTTCTGATTGCGAAACATTCTGTCGTGTGATAAGATTACAATATGATTGATGGCATGCGTTTGATTCTTTGCCAAAATAGTATCTACCATAATCGCCATTTTTTCTGCACTTTGCACCGGATTAGCTGTTTTGCTATTGAAATGCCATTCTAAGTCCCAACCAATGACATTATATCCGGCACTGTCCAATTTTTCGCAAACACTATTCACCAATTTAGTGGATTTGAAAGAATTATTGGTGATCCATGAACTGTTTCCGGGTAACCGAATAATTTTAAAAGGCACATGCAAACTTTGTTGTGCCTGAAAAAAATCTTGTTCCGCCATAAAAGGATGATGATAAAAATATTTGTACTTATCGTTGGCATGCGTAAAACTGTGGTTGGCCAATAAAGTAGTTGGATAATTATCTCTGATCATATTCACCAATTGATGACCATCCGATTTTCTGTCGGCATGTAATCCCACCATAAAAAAAGTAGATTTAACGCCCAATCTATCACACAAATCAAACACTGCCTCTGTTCCGTGTTGCGGACCATCATCAAAAGTTAAATAAATATATTGTTTGGATGAATCGTACACAATGGGTTCAAAGATGATGGGCATCATGGTATCAACAATCATTGGTCTGCCATGAAAATTATCTCTTTTTCTACCTGCTTTATTTGCCTGAATAGAGTCTTTTAAGGTGGGGGCAGGCTTCTTTTCTTCAGGGGGCTTTTCATTACAACCGACTATTATACAGCAAAAGATCATCATCATCCATCTGCCAAAAACAATTCCTTTCTTATTCATTTTCATACAGGGGTTATATCATATTTTAAATAAAGATAAGCGGTTGCAAACAATATGCCGTTCATGTTGCATCAGACAACTGTTTAAAAAATGAATGCCATTGCTGCGCAAGCAATGCAACTGTTACTTAACTTAGCAGCCACAAAATTTTAAGATGAGTACAACAGACCAAATTTTACAGGATGTAGTGATCAAATTTGCAGGCGATAGTGGTGATGGTATGCAATTGACAGGTCAGCAGTTTACCAACAATACCGCATTATTAGGAATTGATTTAGCAACCTTTCCGGATTTCCCTGCCGAGATTCGTGCCCCGATAGGAACCTTACCGGGTGTAAGTGGTTTTCAATTACATTTTTCTTCTAACAAAGTATATACACCGGGAGATATTGCCGATGTATTGGTTGCGATGAATGCAGCTGCATTGAAAGTAAATTTAAAAAGTATTAAACCGGGCGGAAAGATCATTGCCAATATTGATGGATTTGATTCGAAGAATTTACGTTTGGCAAATTATCCGGATGGTATCAATCCTTTAGAAGACGGAAGTTTGGATAGTTATGATTTGATTAAGATTGATGTTACCAAATTAACTCGTGAATCATTAAAAGATTTTACTGATTTAGGGGTGAAAGAAAGAGACCGGGCCAAGAATATGTTTGTATTAGGTTTTATTTATTGGATGTATAACAGAAGTTTAGAAAACACCATCGAATTCCTAAAAGAAAAATTCGGGAAAAAAGAAACCATTTTGCAAAGCAATATTAAAGTATTGCAAGCAGGTTATAATTATGGTGATACCACTGAAACATTTACTACCCGATATAAAGTTGAGAAAGCAAAAATGCCTGCAGGATTGTATCGCAGCATCATGGGTAATCAGGCATTAACATACGGATTGATTGCAGCGAGTGAAAAAAGTGGCTTACCCATTTTCTTAGGTTCTTACCCTATCACTCCGGCATCAGATATTTTACATGAATTAAGTAAGTATAAAAGTTTTGGTGTTAAAACATTTCAGGCCGAAGATGAAATTGCAGCAATTACTTCTGCTATCGGCGCAAGCTATGGTGGTTTACTGGGTATCACTACAACCAGTGGTCCGGGTATGGCATTAAAAGCAGAAGCGATGGGATTAGCAGTGATGTTAGAAATTCCATTGGTAATCGTGAACATTCAACGTGGCGGACCATCAACCGGTTTACCTACCAAAACAGAACAGAGTGATTTGATGCAAGCTTATTATGGCAGAAACGGCGAATGCCCGATGCCCGTGATTGCTTCATCTACACCAAGCGATTGTTTTGAAGTAGCTTATGAAGCATGCAGAATTGCATTGCAACACATGACACCGGTTATTTTATTAAGTGATGGATATATTGCCAATGGTGCAGAGCCTTGGCGCTTCCCGACCTCCAATGATTTGAAACCAATCAATGTAAAATTCAAAACCAGTTTGGATGAAGGCGAAGAAAAATTCATGCCTTATAAAAGAGATGAAAAATTAGTTCGTCCATGGGCCATTCCGGGAACAGCGGGTTTTGAACATCGCATTGGTGGTTTGGAAAAACAAGATATTACCGGCAATGTAAGCTATGATGCAGATAACCATCAGCACATGGTTAAAACAAGACAAGCCAAAGTTGATAAGATCGCAGATCATATTCCTTTACAAAAAATGGATAGTGGTGCTGATAAAGGAAAAGTATTGGTACTTGGTTGGGGTTCTACTTATGGTGCTATTAAAAGTGCAGTATTAGAATTACAGGCACAAGGCAAATCGGTGAGTCATGCACACATACGTTATATACGTCCTTTCCCTAAAAATTTGGGAGAAATCATCAGCAATTTTGAAACAGTATTGATTCCGGAAATTAATAACGGACAATTGGTAAAAATTATTCGTGATGAATATATGGTAGATGCCAAAGCCTATAATAAAATTATGGGTGTGCCCATTACCAAAGGCGAATTGGTAGATGTGTTGAAGAAGATGTTGTAATTCATGTCAGTCTGAGGCTCTCTGAGACTGATCAATATAATTAAATGCCCTTCGGAAGAGAAAAAAATAATCTTCAGAAGGGCATTTTGCTGTTCAGAACGGCATCGTTCGTCTTCTTCACGGTATTAATTAGCTGTCTCGTGCTGAATTAGGTTGAGTAAAAATCCACCCAAATGGAATTAAAAGATCAGCAATATTGCAGTCATAAATCACAGCTATCCAAAACTTCCGAAGGATGCCTATCAATAGCAAAAGCAAATCATTCTAAGTTTGATTTGCTTTTTTATTTTCCTTCATTCCTTAAATTCCTTGCAAAAAAGAAATTCTCTTTAGTATATTCATCTTCTTAATCGCCAAAAACATTTATCATGAGAAAAAAATTATTCTTGCCCATTGGCTTATTGTTGTGCATCATCGTTCATGCACAGGATAAACCAATGGCATTTAAAGGTGCCCTCATCTATCCTATTAACGGTACGCCTATTCAAAACGGAACATTGATTGTTCAAGATGGAAAGATCATTGCAGTAGGTGATGCGAATACAAAAATTCCGGCCGATGCAATCATTACTGATGCAAAAGGTAAAGTGATCATGCCCGGCATTGTGGATACCCATTCACATCTCGGCGGACCGGAAGGCGGCGATAATTCTGCTGCATTAAATCCGGATACCAGAGCATTCGATGCCATCAATCCAACAAGTGATGGATTTAAAAAAGCATTGGCAGGCGGATTAACTACTTTAAATATTATGCCGGGCAGCGGACACTTAATGAGTGGTCAAACGGTTTATGTAAAAATGCGTGAAGCGAAAGTGATGGAAGACTTAATTATTGTAAATGAAAAAGGGGTGTATGGCGGAATGAAAATGGCTAATGGAACAAATCCGATGCGTGGTACAACAGGTTTTCCGGGAACAAGAGCCAAGAGTGCAGCGATGGACAGAGACTTATTTGTAAAAGCACAGGAGTACAAAAAGAAAATGGAAAAAGCTGTAAAAGATTCTTCTAAAACTTTTGAAAGAGATTTAAGATTAGAACCTCTGGTTGAAGTATTGCAGGGCAAACGTGTTGTGCATTTTCATACACATAAAGAGAATGATATTTTAACAGCTATTCGTTTAAGTAAAGAATTCGGTTTTAGAGTGGTGTTGCATCATGTAAGTGAAGGATGGAAAGTATATGATGAGATTGCAAAAGCAGGTGTGCCTTGTTCAATCATTGTGATTGAATCTCCCGGCGGTAAATTAGAAGCGATGGATTATTCCTCTGCCAATGGTGCTGCCTTATCGAATGCAGGTGTATTAACGGGTTTTCATACAGATGATGGCATTACCGATTCTCGTTTACTCATTCGTGCTGCTGCAATGGCTGTAAGAGCAGGCATGAATAAAGACAAAGCATTGGAAGCATTAACCATCAACGGTGCAAAAATGTTGGATTTGTCTTCTCGTATCGGTTCATTAGAAAAAGGAAAAGATGCTGACTTTATTATTTTATCCGGCGATCCATTCAGTGTTTATACAAAAGTTGAACAAACTTGGGTAGAAGGAAAAAAACGTTATGATATTAAAAATCCGGATGACAAAGCATTTTTGTTTGGCGGATTTAAAGTGTATTCAACCGAAAGAGAAGAATACATGAACCATGATGATGAAATCGGTAATCAATAAATCAATTAAAAAAATTAAAATGAAACATTTATATAAAATAATTAGTTGCTTGTTATTGATGCCATTCATCGCACAATCGCAAACAGCTATTAAAGCTGAAACTATTTATACCATCAGCGGTGCACCCATTAAAAATGGTGTTGTTTTAATTAAAGATGGAAAAATTGAAAGTGTGGGAACTGCAAAAGAAATTTCCATTCCAAAAAATTATACTGTTGTCAATGCAAAAATTGTTACACCGGGATTTGTGGATGCCAGAAGTGTAGTAGGTTTATCAGGTGCATTGAATATTCCAACAGATCAGGATCAATTAGAAAAATCATCTCCCATTCAACCTGAATTAAGAGCCATTGATGCATATAACCCCGAAGAAAAATTAGTGGCTTATGTTAGAGACTATGGAGTTACCACCATGCATACCGGTCATGGCATTGGTGCATTGGTAAGTGGACAAACCATGATCGTTAAAACAAAACCCGGAAAGATTGATGCTGTAACATTGGTACCAATGGAAATGTTGGCAATGACAATCGGTTCTTCTGTTCAGGGAAATTTTACCAGCCCGGGAACAAAAGCAAAACAAATTGCAATGATCAGAACGGAGTTGCTGAAAGCTCAAGGCTACATGCAAAAACAAAATGATAAAGACACATCTAAACGTCCGGCTACTGATTTAAAATATGAAGCATTAAGTAAATTATTGAAAGGCGAAGTGAAGGCATTGATCACAGTAAATTCTACTAACGATATCATGAATGCCATTCGTTTAGCCAAAGAATTTAATTTTAAATTAGTGATTGATGGCGCAGCAGAAGCATACAAATTGATTGATGAAATAAAATCCGCTCATGCAGAAATTATTTTACATGCAACGATGGCTCGCAATGGCGGCGATATGGTAAACATGACAAGAGAAAGTGCTGCCATCTTAACTGCTGCGGGCATTCCGGTTAGTATTGAAACCGGATATGAAGCGTATGTTCCTAAAACGCATGTGTTATTATTTGAAGCTGCATTGGCTGTTACTTATGGTTTACCTTATGAAGAAGGATTAAAAGCCATTACATTAAATCCTGCTAAATTATTAGGCATTGATAAAAGAGTAGGCAGTATTGAAAAAGGTAAAGATGCCGATCTGGTTTTATTTGATGGAGATCCTTTTGAATACTTATCCAAAGTTTGTAAAGTAATGATCGATGGAAATTGGGTGAGTGATAATTGCAAATAAAAATCAAACTATAAAAAAAGCTGCAAACAAAAATTTGCAGCTTTTTATTTTATATTTAATCATGCATATTGAAGAATTAAGAGCATATTGTTTATCTAAAAAAGAGGCAGCAGAAACTTTGCCTTTTGGTCCGGATACTTTAGTATTTAAAGTAAACAACAAAGCATTTTTATTAACAGGATTAGATCAGCACCCTTTACAATTCAATGTAAAATGCGATCCCGATAAAGCCATTGAGCTAAGAGAAGCCTATCCGCAATCTGTTTTACCGGGTTATCACATGAATAAAAAACATTGGAATACGATTATTATTGATGGAGTATTATCCAACAAACAATTAAAAGAGATGATTGATGATTCTTATAATTTGGTGAAGAAGAAAAAATAATTACGCCACACTTCGAGAGCCTCAGTATGACAACGAGAATTTCAATGTGACAATGAGAATTTCAGTGCTACAATTTATTTTTTATGTCATGCTGAGGTTCTCGAAGCATGATTAAAGTTTATTCGCAAAATGCTTCTCATAATATTTACACGCTTCTTTAATTCCGCAGCTTTCGCATTTAGGATTTCTTGCAATACAAACATAACGTCCGTGTAATATTAACCAATGATGTGCTTTATGAATCAATGCTTCGGGAATATTTTTAATTAATTGTTTTTCTGTTGCCAATGGAGTTGTGGCATTCGTTGTTAAACCAATTCTTGCACTAACACGAAACACATGTGTATCAACAGCCATATTCGGTTGTTGGTCAATTACACTGGTAATTACATTCGCCGTTTTTCTTCCAACACCGGGTAATTGTACTAATTCATCAACCGTCATCGGCACTTGGCCATTAAATTTATCCAATAACATATTTGCCATGCTAATTAAATGTTTGGTCTTGTTATTGGGATAAGAAATGCTTTTGATAAAAGGAAACAATTCTTCAAATGTAGCCGTAGCAAGCATTTGCGCTGTTGGATATTCTTTAAAAATAGCTGGCGTGGTTAAATTAACACGCACATCGGTGCATTGAGCAGATAAAATAACCGATACCAATAATTGAAAAGGGCTATCATATATTAATTCTGTTTCAGCATTGGGTGCATGTTGCTGAAAATAATTGATGATGAATTCGTAACGTTCTTTCTTGGTCATATTTATTAATGCAAAAAAACAAATAAATACCATTCAATATTTTAAAAAATTAAGTGTAAGTGTGTGATATTTTATAAGTACCTCACACGTCTTTTAAATCACTTTAATCAAGAAAAAAGCCAGTATAAATATCATGCCAAAATTAATTAATCGATCTGCCATATATCATATATACAAAATACTAAAGTGTAATCTACTTGTATATAGATGAATTAAAAAATAAGGCTCTAAAATACCGTGTTTTCACGGAGAAAAGCACCGTGTTTTCACGGGAAAAAATACCGTGAAAAAATCGAAAGAAATAGATGTTTCTATAATGCAATTTTAAATTTTAGTATTTATGTTTACTTATTATATTTTTAAAATTTAAATAGCTGCTCATGAAAAAATTATTCTACTTTTATTAGTAACAATAAACTTATTTGTTATAAACAGTTGTCGTAAAGAATCGCTTTTAGCTCCGAATAATTTAGCTGCTTCTACTCAAGGCAATATTCAAATGCAAGAAATTATAAGTTGGGGAGATGCGTTCACTAATAGCTTAACCAATCAGCCAATACTTTTATATAATAAAGCGCAACAAACTAATTTTAAAGGGAAATATATTGTAAGGATACCAGTACAAGATAGTAAAGGATATTTCTATTTAACCAAAACTGATACTGGATTACGTTCTGTTTTTGTAAGGGCATTTGCTAAAACACCAAATACTTTAAATGGTTATGTTGAGTTTGCTGATTTTCAAAATCAAACATACAAAGTGGTTAGTTATAAAAATAATAAACACGATTCAATTTATGTTTTAAATAATTGGAACATTTTATATGATCAATTAAAAAATAGCAATCCAATTGTATCAACTATTTTTGTTGCTCAAGGACCTATTGGATGTCCGCCCCCTGCGAATTCTTCTAGCGGTGGCGGTTTTTGGAATTGGTTAGGTGGTATATTTGGAAGTATCGGAGATTTTTTTGATTGGCTATTTGGTGGGAGTGAATATGAGGAAAGTAGTGGAACCGCAGGCAATTCTGGTGATTTACCTATTCCTAGTTATCCGCCTCCAGGTTATAATTTTGGTGGTTGGAGTCTCAGTGATTTAATAGGAGATGATGGTTCGGGTACATGGAATTTCCTTGTCGGTGGGGGTGGTTCAGGCGGAGTATATGATCCAGCATACGATCCACTTCCAGATGCAAATATTATTGATACATATGATGATTCTCCAATTAATTCAAATGATAATGATAATACTCCTATTAACTTTGATTCCAACAATGATCCTTGGCCAACTATTAATAATGTGATTTCAACTAATCAATGCGTATTATATGATCACAGAAATTGTTTAGTACTTGCAAGAGCCCAAATTGCTAAGAAGGGTCTTTTAGATCTTGGTTCAGGAGATGTTTATCAAACATTTAAAGCATCAACTGGTTATAACAGTACAGCAGCAAAAAATGGTGTTGATTATATTATCACAAAATTGAAATTGGGTTTACCGGTAATTGTCGGAGTAGATAATATACAGGGGTCTCCAGCAGGAAATCCAGATCAAACTACTGACCATTTTGTTGTGATTGTTGGTTCTGGAACAGATGGGAATGGAAATTATTTTCAATTCTATGATAATGCTTCGCGAAATCTTTCTGGTGCAGCCAACCCTTATAACAGATTATATTATCAGCCCTCTACTGGAATTATTGGTAAATCGCAAACTGGCTATGCAACTCAACAGGGGCGTCATGATTATATTGTTACTCAAATTAGGAAAAGCAAATCGACAATAGTAAATGATTAATATTGTAAATAATATGAAAAAAATAATTCAAATAATATTCCTTTTTTGTTTGTCTACAACAAATATAAATGGACAAACAAAAAAAGATACTACATTTTTATTACAAGAATTCCTTTCTGATGGAGCATATCATGTTGTTTTCGTAGAGAATAATCCAAATTCAAATTATTATAAAATGATTCAATTACCTAAGATTGATTTCTCAGAATATAAGGGAAACTTAAAAAAAATTACAGATAGTTTTTCAGTGCCGATAAAAAAACATTTATTATATAATATAGCAAAGGAATGGTATCCTCTTAAATTATATAGAAACAAATATTAATTATATATTCCTTCAGATCCGGGGATAAACCCCTGGGTTAAAATAAATGATAGTTCCATTAATGAACTGTATTTTGACCCAGGAATAGTAACATCTATTATTAAAAATACTGAAAGGATTGACTCAAATACTATTCAACTAACTGTAGCAAATTTAACTGTAGGGCAAGTATCATTCAAAGTACATGTGATAAATATCAATAAAGGGCTTGCAATTTTTGAACGCCCATATTCTTCGCCTGAATATAAATACACACTAATGATTGAGAAAAGTAAGATTAAAAATTACCCTATTATTGTTAATTACTGTAATGAGAGTAGAGTCGATGAGTGGAAGTTTGATAATCCAGATTTTTTAACTCTTTTAAGAAAGAAATAATCCTATTTTTTCTTGCCATTATCTTTTGCATATTTTAAAATAGCATCAATACTTTTTTGAGAGGGAGACAAAGGTTTACCTTTTAATTCTTCCAATTGCTTTTTGGTGCGTTGCAGCAATTTAATTTCTTTCTGAAGATCCATATCGTCCTTCATAGCTGTATCAATGGCAAGTTTTAAAATAGGTGATGCATCGCCATAGAGGTATAGCATCAGTTGTTCCTGCGTAAATTTCTGCATAAATTGGTTGAAAAATGCAATAGTAAATATACTGCTTTCGAAGGGTAAAATTGTAGGCTTATATTTAAACGCCTTCTTATAAAAATTATTGCAACAAATTATTTTTTAAGCTATTTTTTAGAAGGCTCAATGATATAAATATCTTCTCCGTCACGTTTCATCATATATTTTTCTCTGGCAAATTTTTCCAATGCATCGGGATTGTTTTGCAGATCGGCTAATTCTTTCTTTGCTTTTTCTATTTCTGTTTCGTAATAGTGTTTTTTATTCTCGAGTTCTTTTAATTTTTGTCTTTGATCAGCCACATAAAAGAAATCGCGTTGATCAAAGAATAACATCCACACAATAAAAAAACCGGTGGCAATTAAATATTTATTGGTGATGATGGATGCAAATTTTTTCATAACAGATATAATCAAAAATGACAGATAACGGAGTGAAATTAATCATGCTTCGTTATCTGTCATCTATAAACTAATTAACAGGATGTTTATTTCGTGAACTTCAGTTTTTTTCCGGGATAAATGCCTGTTGAACCCAATGCTTCTTCAATTCTAATCAACTGATTGTATTTAGCAATACGATCGGTGCGTGATGCAGAACCTGTTTTAATTTGTCCGCAATTCAATGCTACCGCCAAGTCTGCAATAGTTACATCTTCCGTTTCGCCACTTCTATGGCTCATGATAGTATTATACCCATTGTTCTGCGCCAAACTAACTGCATTGATGGTTTCAGTAATAGAACCGATCTGGTTTACTTTTACCAATAAAGCATTGCCCACACCTGTATCAATACCTTGCTGCAAACGTTTTACATTGGTAACAAATAAATCATCGCCTACCAACTGAACTTTTTTACCAATGGTATCGGTTAAATTTTTCCAACCGGCCCAATCATCTTCTGCCATTCCATCTTCAATGGAAACAATCGGGTATTTCTTTGACCATCCTTCCCAAAATTTTACTAATTGGTCGCTGCTTAATTCTTTGCCGCTGCTTTTATGAAAAACATATTTTTTCTTTTTGCCATCCCATAGCTCACTATTGGCAGCATCCATAGCAATGACCATTTGACTACCTGCTTTAAAACCCGCAGCAGTAATGGCTTCCAATACTGTTTCAATCGCTTCTTCATTGCTTTGAATGTTTGGCGCAAATCCACCTTCATCACCAACATTGGTGCTGTACCCTCTTTTCTTCAACACTGTTTTCAATGCATGAAATACTTCTACACCCCAACGCAATCCTTCACTGAATGAAGTAGCGCCAACCGGTTGTATCATGAATTCCTGAAAGTCAATTTTATTATCGGCATGTGCACCACCGTTTAAAATATTCATCATCGGTACAGGCAATGTTTTTGCATTGGTACCACCGATATAACGATATAATGGCAAACCCGATTCTTCTGCTGCTGCTTTTGCAACCGCCATGCTTACCGCCAATATTGCATTGGCTCCTAATTTACTTTTATTAGGTGTCCCATCTAAAGCAATCATCGCTTCATCAATGGCTGCTTGTTGTGCAACATCATATCCAACAATGGCATCAGCAATAATATCGTTTACATTGGCAACGGCTTTCAACACACCCTTGCCACCATATTTCTTTTTATCATTATCACGCAATTCAACAGCTTCGTGAATGCCGGTGCTAGCACCGCTTGGCACAGCCGCACGTCCAAACGCACCATCATCGGTTAATACATCTACTTCAATAGTTGGATTACCACGACTATCTAATATTTGTCTGGCATGAACTTCAATAATGTAACTCATTGTATTTTTTATTTGATTGATTGAATGATTAAACGCTGTAAAAATATCGAATCTCTATAAACTAACACAATTTGTATTAAAGGCTACCAAATGTTAGTTCGTTAATGAACGAAAAACTTCTTCTAAATTTTTACCTTGTTGCAGGTTTTGCAAACTATCATCTGCAACAATGGTTCCTTTATTAATAATAATGACCCTATCGCAAATGGCTTCTACTTCCTGTAAAATATGAGAAGAAAAAAGAATGGTCTTATTTTTGCCTTGTTGTTTGATGACATTTCTAATTTCAATGATCTGATTAGGATCTAATCCGCTTGTTGGTTCATCTAATATCAATACTTCCGGTTCATGTATCAATGCGGCAGCCAATCCTACTCTTTGCTTATATCCTTTGGATAACTGGCTGATCTTTTTCTTTTGCTCCACTTGTAATCCAACCAATTCAATCACATTTGAAATCCGAAATGTAGAATTTGGAATTTGATGAATACCTGCCACAAAACTCAAATACTCTTTCACATACATATCATAATACAAAGGATTTGATTCGGGCAGATAACCAATTTTTCTTTTCGCAGCAATTGGTTCGCTTTTTACATCAATACCGCAAACTGTTGCCTTACCTGCATCCTGCAATAAATAACCCGTAATAATTTTCATGGTAGTGCTTTTACCTGCACCATTGGGTCCGAGAAAACCAACAATCTCTCCTTTATTTACAACAAAAGAAATATCATTCACTGCTTTTTGCTCGCCGTATTGTTTTAATAACCCTTTTACTTCAATTGACATGCGCCCATTATTTGATAATCGAAATTAGTGCAATAATAAAAAAGGCTTTGGATTACTTTCATAAAGAAAATCCAAAACCAAATTTTAAAAGAAAATTTTATTACAATGGTTTTGCTTCATAATCATCCAATTGAGAACTATCTTCCGGAAGATGATCATAATTTCCTTCCAAAGCATATAAGCCGAATAAAATAAACCCAATAGCTATCGGATAAAAAACAGTGATAAAAACACCCCATTGAATTTGTGTATCAATACCCGGCTTCTTGGCCATTTCACTTTTCGCTGTTTGTAACAAATAATGTATCGCTAATGGTCCTAAAATGATCCATAACAAACCGGCATATTTTTTTATTGTATTCATAGTATAAATTTTATGCGTTCACTTCTTTGTTTACTTTATTACTAATATAAATTGCACCGATGATCATGCACAGTGTTGCAATGATGATGGGATACATTAATCCAACAATTTTATTATCGGTATAAATAGTCGTCAACAATGTTGCTATGAATGGCGTTAATCCTCCAAACACACCATTTCCAATATGATAAGGCAATGACATAGATGTGTAACGAATTTTTGTTGGAAACAATTCAACCAAAAATGCAGCGATGGGTCCATACACCATTGTAACATATAAAATCAAAATAAAAACAATAGCCACCATTTTCCAGTAATCGCTACTGTTTATTGTTTTGGAAATCGTGACCGTTGGCTTGAGTGTTGTTTTACCGGAAGTTGAATAAGCCGTATCTATTTTTGTTTGAGTCATACTCATTCCATCTTCGTAAAAAGTTTTTACAGCTACTTTTCGTAAAGTATCGTTTGAGTTTTTTATAACTGCAGTGGTTGTTTTAATTTCTTTCATCGCTGTTATTTCAATTCTATCTTTTACATCAGCTATATTATATAATTGAGTGAATAAAAAATTATATGATAACACTGCCAATAACATACCTGCGATCATAATCCATTTTCGTCCGATCTTATCACTTAATGATGCGAACACTACAAAGAATGGCGTAGCAAATAATATTGCCCAAATAAGAATGGTGCGTGATTGATCGAAATCTACTTTGCAAACATTTTCAATAAATGATTGCGCATAAAACTGACCAGTGTACCAAACAACACCTTGTCCCATGGTTGCGCCAAACAAAGCCAATAAAACCATTTTCAAATTAGCTTTATGTCCAAAACTTTCTTTTAAAGGATTGATGGATGTTTTGCCTTCGGATTTTAGCTTGGCATACATCGGAGATTCTTTCATCTTTAATCTGATGTAAATGGAAACGATGACCAAAACAATTGAAATAAGAAAAGGAATCCTCCAACCCCAATCATTAAATTTTGCTATGGATTTTGCCTGATCGGCATCTAATAAATGACGTGTTAATAATATCACCCCTAAAGAAATAAACAAGCCCAATGTGGCAGTGGTTTGTATCCATGAAGTAAAATAACCTCTTCTGTTTGCAGGCGCATGTTCTGCAACATAAGTGGCTGCACCACCATATTCTCCACCCAATGCCAATCCTTGAATTAAACGAAGTATCAAAACCAAAATAGGCGCTAAAAATCCAATACTATCATAATTAGGAATACATCCAATTAAAAAAGTTGACAACCCCATCAACACCAAGGTTAACAGAAAAGTATATTTACGACCAATCAAATCCCCCAATCTTCCAAATACCAATGCACCAAAAGGCCGCACTATAAACCCTGCAGCAAATGTAGCTAAGGTCGAAAGCAAAGCCGCAGTGGGATTGGTTTTAGGAAAGAATTGATTAGCAATAACAACAGCTAAACTTCCAAAAATGTAGAAGTCGTACCATTCAATTAATGTTCCCAATGATGATGCTCCAATTACTTTCCAAATTCCTTTAGTAGAAATTTCGTTAGACATATTATAACTATTTAATGGCGCGAAAAATAAAAACGATTTTCTAACTTACGCGATAAATATCATTCCGCAAAGAACTCAGATACTATTAATTTTATAGCCACTTAAAAAATTTGATTGCCATGTCATATCCTTATCAGATCAAATCATTCGAAGAGTATAAAGAACATTATCAAAAAAGCATTGATGATCCCGCTGCATTTTGGAGCAATATTGCTGAACATTTTTTATGGAAGAAAAAATGGAATGAGGTTTGCAATTGGAATTTTAAAGAACCAAAAATCGAATGGTTCAAAGGAGCCAAATTAAACATCACAGAAAATTGTATCGATCGTCATTTAAAAACAATGGGTGATAAACCCGCTATCATTTGGGAACCTAATAATCCGGAAGAAAGAACAAGAACGGTTACTTATAATCGTTTGCATAAAAGAGTTTGTCAGTTTGCCCAAGTTTTAAAAAACAATGGCGTTAAAAAAGGAGATCGCGTTTGTATTTATATGGGCATGGTACCCGAATTGGCTTATGCTATTTTAGGTTGTGCCAGAATTGGTGCTATTCATTCAGTAATTTTTGGTGGCTTCTCTGCGCAAAGTATTGCTGACAGATTATATGATGCACAAGCAGAATTCATTGTAACATGCGATGGTGCATACAGAGGTGATAAAGTTATTCCATTAAAAAATGTAATTGATGATGCATTGATTGGCAACAGAACAGTAAAAAAAGTAATTGTTTATACCAGAACAAGAACACCCATCTCTATGTTGAAAGGAAGAGATGTTTGGTGGGAAGATGAAATGGAATATGCCGAACATCAAGTAGAGAAAGATGGTATAGTAAGTTTTGCTGCAGAAGAAATGGATGCAGAAGACCCATTGTTTATTTTGTATACTTCGGGTTCAACAGGTAAACCCAAAGGTGTGGTACACTCCAGTGCAGGCTATATGGTTTGGACCAATTATACTTTTGTAAATGTATTTCAGTATCAACAAGGTGATATACATTTTTGTACAGCAGATATTGGTTGGATTACCGGACATAGTTATATCGTTTACGGACCATTGAGCGCCGGTGGCACTTCTATAATGTTTGAAGGTGTTCCAACATGGCCTGATGCAGGACGCTTTTGGGATATCATTGATAAATATAAAGTCAATATTTTGTATACCGCACCAACAGCTATTCGTTCTTTAATGGGCTTTGGTACAAAACCATTGGAAGGAAAAGATTTGTCTTCATTAAAAATATTAGGCACCGTTGGCGAGCCTATCAATGAAGAAGCCTGGCATTGGTATGATGAACATATCGGAAAGAAAAAATGCCCGATCATTGATACCTGGTGGCAAACAGAAACAGGTGGAATTTTAATTTCAAATTTTGCAGGCATTACTCCTTCAAAGCCAAGCTGGGCAACACTTCCAATGCCCGGTGTTCAACCTTTATTGGTAGATGATAAAGGCAATGAAGTAACAGAAAAAGAAGATGGATTATTGAAAGGAAATCTATGTATAAAAGCTGCATGGCCATCTATTTTAAGAACCACTTATGGTGATCATGAAAGATGCAGAACCAATTATTTTGCCACTTATGAAAATTTATATTTTACCGGGGATGGTGCATTGAAAGATGAAAATGGTTTTTACAGAATTACCGGAAGAGTGGATGATGTATTAAATGTTAGCGGCCATAGAATAGGAACAGCTGAAGTAGAAAATGCCATTAATATGCACGCCGGTGTGGTGGAAAGTGCCGTAGTCGGTTATCCGCATGATATTAAAGGACAAGGCATTTATGCTTTTGTGATTGATAACAATACACATGGTGATGATGAATTAACAAGAAAAGATATTCTACAAACTGTGACCAGAATCATCGGACCAATTGCAAAACCGGATAAAATTCAATTTGTAAAAGGATTACCTAAAACAAGAAGCGGTAAAATCATGCGGAGAATTCTACGAAAGATAGCAGAAGGCGAAACACAGAATTTAGGTGATATCACCACATTACTCGATCCCGGTATTGTGGAAGAAATAAAGAATGGCAGAATTTAACAACTCAGGCACTTTGCACATGCAAAGTGCTTTTTGTTTCCGGTAGTAAAGAAAATTTTTTCATTTGTTTGTGCATAATATAAAACCAGGCAGGCGGACATAAACTTAACAACATCATTCCCGGATAACCTGTTGGCATTTGCGGAGCATCTTCATGATGTCGTAATATTTGATATTTACGAGAAGCTAAATAATGATGGTCGCTATGCCTGCTTAGTTCAAACAACATTAACCTTCCAATCACATGATCGCTATTCCAACTATGTTGTGGTAAGGCCCGCTCAAATCTACCCATATCAATTTCCTTTCTTCGCAAACCATAATGTTCTATATAGTTCACTGTTTCTAATAACAAAAAACCAATGGTCGCAGCAGCTAAAAAATATAGTGTAATCTTCCATCCAAATAATAAATAGATCAATCCAACAAACAATAATTGAATAATTTGAAATAAGAACATTTCATTTCGCAATGATATTACTACATGATTTTTTTTCTTCGCTTCTTCATTAGAAATATGCCATGCACTTTTATAAGTACCTGAAACAGTTCTTATCCAAAAAGCATAAACACTTTGGCCAAAAGGCGCACTGCTGGGGTCTTCCGGGGTTGCAACATTTTTATGATGCCCTTTATTGTGCTCAATAAAAAAATGCATATACAAACTGGTAAGCAAGGAAATTTTTGCCAATGTTTGTTCGAATAAATTTGTTCTGTGCCCCAACTCATGAGCCACATTAATACCGAATGTGCCACACAATAATCCCATTGTAAAAATTCTTCCGATAATATCTGCATTTGATAAGCCAATATCTCTCATACTGAATAGAAAGAAAAACAATGTTGGCACTTGTAAAAAAACAATCAGGTATAGAATATAATCGTACAACTTATCTTTTTTCGCAAGCTCTTCTTCGGCCGATTCCATATTAGAAGTATCCGGTAAAAGAAATAATTCTATTAGCGGAATAAATATCCACGCATACATCATTGCTAACCAGCATTGCCACCCTGTGTTGGTGAAAGAAATGATTGCCAATACGTAAATGATGAGTGGAGATAAATATTTAAACGCTTTAATATTCATACAACAACAACTTTTTTTAAAGTTACTGATAAAAAAATTTATCCCGATTGTTTAACTTGTTGAAAAATGAATTACAGATACCATTAGTTTTTATTTTCTTTACATAATGACAGACAGAAAATATAGCATTGTTCAAATCATTGATACTTTGGAAGCCGGTGGAGCAGAAAAAGTATTGGTAACGCTGTCAAATATATTATTCAATCATGGACATACCTTAACTGTTATTACAACATTACAGAAAGGCTCATTGGCATCGCAACTCAATAAAGGAATTGAAATAAAAGAATTGAACAGAAAATCAAAATGGAACTTAAATGATATGCGCAGATTGGTGCAATGGTGCAAACCTTTTGATATTATTCATGTGCATTCATCTCACAACCTTCGATACGTTTATATTGCAGCAAAAATATTTTATCTTAATAAAACTATTTTTTTTCATCATCATTATGGAAATATTGAGACTGACAGATCAGTAAAATGGCATGATAAATTTTTCATGTCATCTGCCATTTTAATTGCTGTATCCAGAAAAATTTATGATTGGGCTATTCAATCTTTACAAATGGAACCGCAACGTGTTTTTATGTTACCCAATATTGTTTCTAAACCATTATTGCATGAAAGAACAATCAGAACATCCACACTACAATTAGTTTTGGTTTCCAATTTTAGAGCACAGAAAAATATTGGATTTGCAGTTGAATTGATATATAAACTGAAAAACAAAATGAATGTTCATTTAACCATTATCGGTCAACGTGCAGATGAAGATTATTGCAATAGCATCAAAGAAAAAATACAATCTCTTCAGTTAAATAACTTTATTTCTATTGAACATGATATCACTGATGTATCTTCTGTGCTACATCAATTCGATATAGCCATTCATACAGCAACATCGGAAAGCGGTCCTTTGGTTTTAATTGAGTATATGGCTGCAGGTTTGCCATTTATTTCTTATCAAACCGGTGAAGTGGTCCATCAAATCAGCGAAGAACTTCCGGAATGCATTATTGATAATTTTGAAATAGAAGAATGGATCAACAAGATCGATCATTTACTGAAACTCAATACAGATAAGCTTTCACAAATATTACTAAACACCTACCATAAATATTATTCCGAAGAAGCTTATTACACTGCTTGTATAAAAATTTATGAGAAAGGATTACAACCTTAATTAAGTCATCATCCTTTTTAGCTTACTTGATAATAAAAATAATATTAAAGATGCAATGCCTGCCATCAAAACAAACAACATAAAGAAATCGTGCAGATTATTCATGTGATAACCCAAGAAAGAAGTTGTTTTTCCATTTTCAGGATACAATGCGCTTAATACACCAGCTACTTTATTACCAAATGCATTGGCAGTGAACCATACTGCCATTAATAAAGAAGAATATTTTAACGGCGATAATTGATTCACCAATGATAATCCAATGGGTGACAAACATAATTCACCAACGGTATGTAAAAAATACATTCCCGTTAACCAAATCATACTCACTTTTATTCCTGATTGAACATCCTTTACGCCAAATGCAATCCATAAATATCCTAATGCCAATCCAAATAAACCCATGGCCATTTTAAGCGGAGAAGCAGGTTCTCTCTTTCCCAGCTTCAACCAAAACCATGCAAAAAATGGAGCCAAAATAATAATAAATGTTGAATTTAAAGATTGAAACCAACTTGTTGGCACAGTAAAAAATCCTAGGTTTCTTTGTGTTTGCTCATCTGCAAAAAAAGTTAATGATGCACCGGCTTGTTCATAAGCTCCCCAAAAAAAGATTACAAAAAAACAAACTAAAATAATAACAGCTACTTTTTGTTTTTCATTCTTGGTTAATTTTTTATCTGCAAAAATAATTGCAGGAATAGCAATGATGCAAGCTGTTAACAAATAAAACAGATAATTATATTTCGAATCAAGATAAAACAATGCAATAAAAATAGTAGATAACAATGCCATCCCTACAACAACAATTACAGGAGATAATAATTTTTTAGGTGCACTTGCAGGAACAAGACCTAATGGTTTATTTTCCGGATCCAAAACATATTTACGTTGAAATACTTTTTGAACAATGACACTAATTATCATTCCAATTCCACCTACTAAAAAAGCCCATTTAAAATCAACTGGGTTTCCGGTGTTGCCTACAAGCCCGCAGAGAATTGGTCCGAAAGCACCGCCAACATTTATGCCCATATAAAAAATAGTATAAGCAGCATCTTTTCTTTTATCGCCATGCGGATATAACTGTCCAACCAAAGAGGAGATATTGGGCTTAAAAAAACCATTGCCGGTAATCATCAATCCCAATCCAGTAAAAAACAATAGAGAAGAAATTTGTGGAGCTGATTGATATAACGATCCGCAAGAGAACAAGACCAATTCTCCAATCGCCATTACAATACCGCCAGTGATGATAGAACGATTATTTCCCCAATATTTATCAGCTATAAAACCACCAATCAACGGTGATAAATAAACCAAGCTTAAATAACTGCCATATAGATTTGATGCAAAAACTTTATCGAATAATAATGCTTTGGTCATAAATAAAACCAAAACGGCACGCATGCCATAAAAATTAAATCGCTCCCACATTTCTGTAGCAAATAAAACATACAATCCTTTGGGATGTCCTTTGGCTGGAATGGTTTGTGACATAGAGTTGTTTTGGTTAAATAGTTTTCAAGGCCTCAAAATAAGCATTAATTACAAATTGTTAATTGCATTTTGCAAATTACTTTCGCAATCATGAATATACTTCTTTTAGGCAGCGGCGGACGAGAAAACGCATTGGCTTGGAAAATAGCACAAAGTCAGCATTGCAATCAATTGTTTATTGCGCCCGGTAATGCAGGCACGTTACAACATGGCACCAATATTAATATTGGCGTGAACGATTTTGAAGCACAAAAAACATTTTGTATTGAGAATGAAATAAATATGGTTGTTGTTGGACCGGAAGATCCGCTGGTGAATGGTGTATATGACTTTTATAAACAGGATGATACATTAAAAAATATTATTGTTGTTGGTCCATCTAAAGAAGCTGCGCAATTAGAAGGCAGCAAAGCTTTTTCTAAAAAGTTTATGCAACGCAACAAAATTCCAACAGCAGGTTATGAAGAATTTAGCAATGAAAATTTTGAATCAGGAAAAAAATATATTGCACAACATACATTACCTATTGTTTTAAAAGCCGATGGATTGGCAGCAGGTAAAGGTGTAGTAATTTGTAATGATTATAACGAAGCATTGCAAGTATTTGAAGAAATGATCATTAACAAACAATTCGGCGAAGCCAGCAGTAAAGTGGTGATTGAAGAATTTTTAAATGGCATTGAAGTAAGTGTGTTTGTTTTAACGGATGGAAAAGATTATCAGATCATCGGTCATGCAAAAGATTATAAAAGAATTGGAGAAGGCGATACCGGTCCAAACACAGGCGGGATGGGCTGTGTAACACCTGTACCATTTATGGATGATGTGTTTATGCAAAAGGTTGAAACAAAAATTATTAAACCCACTATCCATGGTTTGCAAAAAGAAAATTTAATTTATAATGGTTTTGTCTTTTTTGGATTGATTAAAGTGAATGACGAACCTTTTGTTATTGAATACAATTGCAGAATGGGTGATCCGGAAACAGAAGTAGTGATGCCAAGATTGCAAACAGATCTGGTTGCATTATTTGCAGCAATGGATAATGGAACATTACAAGATGCGAATATTTCTTTTCATGAAAATTATTATGCAACAGTGGTTGCAGTAAGTGGTGGTTATCCTGGAGAATATAAAAAGAATATGCAAATAACCGGATTATCAAATGTGCAGATGAAAAATGATTCAATGATATTTCATGCAGGAACAAAAATAAATCCAGAAGGAAATTTAGTCACCAATGGTGGAAGGGTATTAGCAATAACATCATCCGAAAAAAATATTACTGAAGCAGTGAATGAATCAAAAAAAATATTGCAACAAATTCATTTTGATGGCATGTATTTTAGAAATGATATCGGTTATGAATTTCAATGATGAATAGCGTTACCAAACCAAGAAGTGTGCAACGCAACCTAAGCTGATTAAAGGAATTGCCGCTTACAAACAAATAATTTTCGCCACCCTTTTTCATCGATATTGTTAATTTGGTCAAAACACCTGAAAAATCGGCATTTTTAGCCTTGTTAATTCCACTAATTTCGTTCACCTTTGCAAACATTGAACAATAAATAAAGATATTAGCCATATATGGGACTGTTTAATTTTTTTACTCAAGAGATTGCCATTGATTTAGGAACCGCCAACACCTTGATTATTCATAATGATGAAGTGGTGGTAAACGAACCTTCGATTGTTGCGTTGGACAGAAATAATCCGAAGAATGTTTTAGCCGTTGGAAAGAAAGCATTGATGATGCATGAAAAAACGCATGAAAGCATTCGTACTATCAGACCGTTAAAAGATGGCGTGATTGCTGATTTTAATGCAGCTGAATTGATGTTGCGTGAAATGATCAAAATGGTATATCCCAAAAAACCATTGTTTCCGCCGAGCTGGAGAATGGTAATTTGTATTCCATCATCCATTACCGAAGTAGAAAAACGTGCAGTGCGTGATAGCGCCGAACAAGCAGGTGCCAAAGAAGTTTATATGATTCATGAACCAATGGCTGCAGCATTGGGTATTGGTATTGATGTGGAGGAACCGGTTGGTAACATGATCATTGATATTGGTGGCGGCACAACAGGTATTACTGTGATAGCATTGGCTGGTATTGTTTGTGATCAATCCATCAGAATTGCAGGTGATGAATTTACGGCTGATATCATGGAAGCATTACGTCGTTATCATAGTTTATTGATTGGCGAACGTACTGCTGAACAGATAAAGATTAATGTGGGTGCAGCTTTGAAGGATTTAGATAATCCACCGGATGATTTACCTGTTAACGGTCGTGATCTTGTAACAGGAATTCCAAAACAAGTAATGATCAGTTATCAGGAAATTGCCGAAGCTTTAGATAAAAGTATTTTTAAAATTGAAGAAGCTATTTTAAAAGCATTGGAAACAACGCCTCCTGAATTGGCCTCTGATATTTATAAAAGAGGTTTGTATTTAACCGGTGGTGGCGCATTGTTACGCGGATTAGATAAAAGATTAAGTGCAAAAATTAAATTGCCCGTTCATGTGTCTGATGATCCATTAAAGAGTGTGGTACGCGGAACAGGATTGGCTTTGAAGAATTATCAACTTTTTCCATTTATCATGAAATAATTTAGCTGAACAGTACAAGCAACAAATAAAAAAAATCTTCGTTTGTATCTTGTAACTTGAATCTTGTTTTCTAGTGAAGAATATTTTTCTTTTCATTCGTGCTTATTTTACTTTTATCTGCTTTCTTGTTTTGCAGGTATTAAGTATTGTTTTATTAAGCAGCAGCAGCAAATCACACGAAGCTTTCTTTGCATCATCTGCCAATGAAGTGATCGGCAAAATCAATTCCCAATACAACGAATTCACTTCTTATTTTACATTGAAAGAGATTAATCGACAATTAGCCGAAGAAAACAACAGATTAAAAAATGAATTGAAAACAAATTTAGAATGGCCTGACAGTTCTAAAAAAATTATTGTCGATTCATTGAATAGAGACTCTTCTCGTCATTTCAGAAAGTTTACTTTTTTGCCTGCAAAAGTGGTGGGCAATACGGTTTCTTCTCAAACCAATTATTTGATCCTGGAAAGAGGAAGTAAGCAAGGTGTAAAAAAGGGAATGAGTGTAGTTGGGCCCGAAGGCATTGTAGGTGTTGTGATTGAAGTGTACGAGAATTATACTAAAGTGATGAGTTTATTGAATCGCAACAGTAAAGTAAGTGCGATGTTGAAGAATGATAATGTTTCAGGAAGTATTGAATGGGATGGCGCAGATCCTTCTTATTTGATCTTAAAAAATATTCCGAAAAGTTCTAAGGTTGCAAAGGGTGATTCCGTTGTTACAAGTAGTTATTCTGCTAATTTTCCTTCGCATTTATTAATAGGAACCATTGCAGCCATTGGTGCAGACCCTGCCGCTAATTTTTATACTTTGAAAATAAAGACAGCCACTAATTTTTATAGCTTACAATATGTGTATTTGGTTGAAAACGTTTTTTATACTGAACAAATAAAATTAGAAAGCACCCAGCAAAAATTTAATGAGTAGTCTTTTAAAAAATATTATCCGCTTTATTTTATTTATACTGGTACAGGTGTTTGTATTAGATAAAGTACCGCCGTTACATCAATTCATTGTACCATATTTATATTTCTTATTCATCATTTGGTTACCATTTAATATCGGCAGAGTTGGCTTAATGATTATTGCATTTTTATTAGGCATTACATTAGATTATTTTACCGGCACACCCGGATTACATGCAGCACCTTGTGTGTTAATCGCATTTATTCGCCCATTCTTATTAAGTTTATTGATACCGCAAGAAACTACCGAACAGAGTTATGCCGAACCTTCTATCAAAAGCATGGGTGGTGCACCTTATAGTTTATATGTAGCTTTGCTCACCTTCATTCATCATTTTTATTTGGTATTAATTGAATGGATGCAGTTTGGCAGCTTCACTTATTTCATCGGGAAGGTATTGGGAACAACGGCCATTAGTTTATTACTTATTTTTATCACAGAACTCATCTTTTTTCGAAAAGCCAAGTTTCGCAGTAATGCATAATATTATCATTTGCACATGACTGAATAACTTTTTTCAAAACATTATTGTTACATCGAATAAGTATCAGCAATTTTGTAGAGTATCATATCCATCAACACAGATTTTATTTCTTACCTAATTTATGTCGGCAAACAACCAAAACAGAAGCAGGGTTATTCAAATTATTTTTGCTTCCGTTTTTATCATCATTACTGCACAGTTAATTCATTTGCAAATATTTTCTTCCAAATACAAGCTGGCTGCAGAGAATAATGCCATCTACAGAAAAATTGTTTACCCTGACAGAGGAATAATCTTTGACAGAAAAAGAAAAGCCTTGCTTCAAAATACTATTTCTTACGATTTAGTAGTAACACCTGTAGAATCAAAAGGAACGGATACCTTATCGCTTTGTAATTTATTAGGCATTGATACAGTAGAGTATAAAAGAAGAATGAAAGATATCATCTTTAAAAATACTTCTGTCCGCCCCAGTATTTTTGAGCCTTTGCTTTCGCAAGAAATGTATGCAAGGTTTTATGAAAACATGTACAAGTTTCCCGGATTTATTTTAAGCGAAAGAAAAGCCAGAACCTATCCTTACAATATTGGTGCAAACTTATTGGGCTATATTGATGAAGTTGATACGGGATTTTTAAGAAGGCATAAAGATGAAGGATATGAAATGGGCGATTATGCAGGCAGAGCCGGATTAGAACGCACTTATGAAAAAGTATTGATGGGACAACGTGGTGTAAAGCGTTTTATTAAAGATAATAAAAGCAGAATTCAAGGTGCATATGAGAACGGCGTATTTGATACATCGGCTATTGCAGGAAAAAATTTATTTACAGGTATTGATGTTGAATTACAAAAATTAGGCGAAGAATTAATGACCAACAAAGTGGGAGCCATTGTTGCCATTGATCCTAAAACAGGCAGTGTATTATGTATGGTAAGTGCACCCACATACGACCCCAATTATTTAACAGGCAATCAAAAATCAAAGCATTATGCTGATCTGGTGTTTGATCCAAGATTGCCTTTTAATAACAGAGCCATAGGTAATATGTATTCTCCGGGTTCAACTTTCAAAACAGTATCAGGTATTATTGGTTTAACCGAAGGCGTAATTACAGAAAGAACAACCGTCAATTGCCCCGGCTATTTTGAAGGATGCGGAACAGGTAAACCAAAATGTTTGGATAAAGGAACTTTTAATTTTAAAGAAGCTATAGCACATAGCGATAATACATATTTCTCAACAGTATATAAAAGAATATTGGATCAACCAAGATATGATGGAGCAGATAGCGCATTAACTGTTTTCAATTCTTATGCATCTACTTTTGGTTTAGGAAGAAAATTAGGCATCGATCTTCCTACTGAACAAAAAGGAAATCTTCCCTCCTCTTCTTTTTACAGAAAAAGATATAAAGGAAATTTTTATTCTTGTAATATTATCTCCAATGCCATTGGTCAGGGTGAAGTGCAAACCACTTTATTACAATTGGCAAATGTAATGACCATTATTGCTAATAAAGGTTGGTATTATACTCCGCATATTGTTGATTCGATAGATGGTGGAGATGAATATCATTTGTTAGATACTTTTAAAATAAAACATTTTACAGATAAAAGAATTCCCGATTCGATCTTTGATGCAGTACAAGATGGCATGCAAGCTGTTGTAGAGTATGGAACTGCTGTTAGATCAAGAATACCCGGGATAGTAATGTGCGGAAAAACAGGAACAGTTGAAAACACTGATCATGGAGTAAAACAACAAGATCATTCTTTTTTTGGTGCTTTCGCGCCGAGAGATAACCCTAAAATTGCTATTGCTGTTATTTGTGAAAATGCAGGACAGGGTGCATGGGCTGCAGCACCTATTGCCAGTTTACTGGTTGAAAAATATTTACGAGACTCGATTGTTGGCAATGAAAGAAAAGCAATGTATGAAGAATTTAAAAACAAAAATCTCATTCCTAAACTTATGAGATTACAAATGGCAAAAAGAGATTCTTTAAAACAAATAAAAGATAATCAATTATTACTTCAACAAAGAATAAATAAAGAATCTAATGATTCAATTGATGAAGAAAATACAGATCCTGAAATAAAAACCAATACACCCAAAAAAAATAATGCCCCGTCACCTAAAACCAAAAATGTTGTTGCCGCAGTTTTAGTGAATGATGAAAAAAAATATAAAAAGTATAACCGATAATACATTCATGAGCAAACGAATAAATAGTAATATATCTCAGGGCATTGACTGGACAATGATTTGGTTATATGCAGTGCTGGTTTGTATTGGCATCATGTGCATATTTATGGTTGAATACAGACCGGGGGCAGATTGGCTCGCTTCATTTCTTGGCGGGAAAACCAATTACAGCAAGCAACTAATATTTGCAGGTGTTTGTGCTATCACTGCAACATTTATTTTATTGACAGATAGCAAACTCTTTACTGCATTCGCCAACATCCTATATGCTTTTGGTATTGTATTAATGCTTGCCACATTTGTAATTGGTAAAAGTATCAATGGTTCTAAAAGTTGGATACCATTAGGTGGTGGTTTTAATTTACAACCTGCTGAATTGTGTAAGATATTCACTGCATTGGCATTGGCAAAATTCTTATCCCGACAAGAAACTGATTTTACAAAACTTAAATCACAGATCATTGGAATTTCAATGGCACTTGCGCCGGCCGTATTATCACACTTTCAACATGAAGATGGATTGGCACTTGCTTACCTTTCTTTTTTTCTGATGTTATATAGAGAAGGCTTACCTCCTCAAATATTGATTATCGGTGCATCTGTTGGTGTATTAGCAATTGCATCATTAGTAGTTGAACCTAAAATATTAACCATTGCATTAACCGTTATTGCGATTGTTCTTTTATTTCTTCTTAAAAAACAATTGAAAAGAAATAAAAGAATTATTACTGTTATCATTGGTGTATGGCTTATCTGCGTTGGGTTTCAAAGAGTAGCTGTTCCTTTCATTTTTAATAATGTATTCGAATGCTATCAAAGCACTCGTATTTATAGCATGATGGGAAAAGATTACGACTGTAATTTGAACAGACATAAAAGTAAATCGGCAGATAAGCCTGTAAAAAAACCGGATGATTATAATGTTAGACAAAGTAAAATTGCCATTGGCTCCGGTGGCATTACCGGTGCAGGATTTTTAAAAGGCACACAAACAAGAGGTAAATATGTTCCCGAACAACATACCGATTTTATTTTTACTTCACTTGGCGAAGCATTTGGTTTTACCGGTTGTTTTATTTTTTTAGCTCTTTATTTGTTCTTGTTATACCGAATCATTCGAATAGCAGAAAGGCAGCGAAGTACTTTCAGCAGAGTGTATGCATACAGTGTTGCCAGTATCATTTTCTTTCATATAACCGTAAATGTTTGTATGACGATAGGTTTATTTCCTATCATCGGCATACCATTGCCATTGATCAGTTATGGCGGTTCATCATTACTGACATTTACTATTTTAATTTTTATTTTGATCAGATTGGATGCGGATAGGCAAATGGTCTTGCGCTAAATTATTTTTATGAAAATCATTCCATTATCAGAAGGCTCTTTTACTATCGATCAAACGAAAATATTTGTTCCCTTCAATCATACCAAAGATGAATTACAACATCGCACAACAGGAAGTTTATTAGTCGAAGTGCAACCCTTTGTAATTATTACTTCAAAAGATATTTTATTGATTGATACAGGACTTGGTTTTAGCAAAAACAATCAATTACAAATTCATTCGAATTTAAAAGCTAACGGGATTGAACCCGAACAAATCACAAAAGTGTTAATGAGCCATTTGCATAAAGATCATGCAGGTGGAATTAGCAAAAGAGATTCTTTCGGCAATTATCAATTAGCATTTTGTAATGCTGTTTATTATGTGCAGGAAAAAGAATTTCAATTTGCACTCGAAAAAGGTTTCCCATCTTACATGACTGAAGAAATTGAAGTCCTGCAAAATAATTCGCAGGTAAAATTTTTAAATGGTGACGGAATGATCGATGATTATATTCAATATCACGTAACCTCTGCGCACAGTCCGTTTCATCAAGTATTTTGGATAAAAGAAAATGAAGATGTTTTGTTTTTTGGTGGAGATGATGCACCTCAACTGCAACAAATGAAAAGCAAGTTTGTAGCAAAGTATGATTATGATGGAAAAAAATGTATGCAATTAAGACAAGCCTGGTGGCAACAAGCTCAGGAAGAAGGATGGACTTTTTTATTTTATCATGACATTAAATCGCCAATATTTTGTTTCCATAAAAAAGCCTCTTAAAAAGAGGCTGGTATTTATGGTTTATTTATTTTCTTTAATTGTCTATTCTCCATTTCATTTCTTCGCATCTGTCTTTTTTGCATTTCCTGTCTTAATGTTTGGTTGAAATCTCTTTCTGTATTAAACACTTTGTTACCCCGCTGATCTCCTAATGTCTTTTTAAATTCCGGTTCATACTTTTTTTTGACAGCTAAAACAGCTTCATCTAATGCTAATTGATTGTCCTTATTAGTTTGTCGTGCCGTTTTTAATTCATTAACATAATTAAAATATAAAGGCCAAAATTTTTGCGTCTCTTCTGTTGTGATATTCAATTGCTTGGTAAAATAAGCAATCTTCAATCCTTGCACATTTGCCATCACATTATCCGGTGGTGGTTGCTGAGCAAAAGAAACAGTTACTATACAAAAAGTTAATATGGAAAATATTTTCTTCATAAATTATTTAACTGCCTTGTTTACTATGTTGATGATTTTCTCCATTCTCATTCAAATACTGTTGCAATTCTTCATCACTGATGGATTGCAAGTGCTCATCCAGTTCAGGTAATTTGCTGCTGCCATTCAATTCTGCTTCATCTCCAAAAGTAACTGTATGTACATTATTGTCAATATAATTCTGTAATTCATCATCACTTATTTTATTTACTTCATTAGAAAAATCGTAAGAAGATTTTTTATCAGTAAATAAAAATGCACTGCTTACCAAAATACCTGCTACCATAGCTACAGCTGCATAATTCAACCACTTTCTCGCAATAGTGAAAGATACAACTTTCGCGTTTTGCTTTTTTTGTTTTACAACATCAGCTCTTAAATGCTCAAAATAATTTTCAGGAACAGCATAAATATTTTTCTTGCTGATAATATTCAAAATTGGCGCAATATCTTCTAATTCACTATAGATCTCACTTTTTTGCTGTGCTTTAACTTTTTCAAAAACAGTATTGGCAAAATGATCAAAATAGCCCTCCGGTATTTTAAAAGAATTTGTTTTACCGCCAAATTGAAGGTTTTCAGTTTGAATGAAATTCAATAGCTGAACCGGCAATTCCTCAAAATAATGGACAGTCACAGCATATAAATTATCATTGCCGATACCGATTAAAAAAGGGCTCACACCTTTTAACTCACTCAATATTTCCTCTTTTTGTGCCATTTTCACAACATATGACTATGTCTTATGAACAATGTTTAATGATTTTTAATAAATTCTTCAATTTTCTTTGCTGCGTGATGATAGCTGGCCTTTAAAGCCCCCTCGCTTGTATCCAAAACTCTGCTCATTTCTTCGTATGGCATTTCATCATAATATCGAAGATTGAATACTATTTTTTGTTTTTCCGGTAGCTGCTGAATAGCCAATTGCAGTTTCCATTCTAATCTGTTGGCATCAAAATTATCATCGGCCTTTACTTTATTGCTCAATCCTTCTTCAATATCACTTAAACTAACAGCAGCTTTTCTTTTTTGCTGTTCTAAAAAAGTAAGACATTCATTTGTTGCTATTCGATACAACCAAGTATACAACTGACTATCCTCTCTAAAATTTTCCAGTCCATTCCAAACTTTGATAAATACATTTTGCAACACATCATTGGCATCATCATGATCAACGACCATTCTACGAACATGCCAATATAATTTCTCCTGATACTTTTTTATAATAACAGTAAAAGCACGTTCTTTTAATTGCGGTTGTTTAAATTCAAACAACAATTCTTTATCATCGGGATACATGCAGCAGGCAGATTTTCAATAAAATTATGGGTTTGATGAATATAAAACAGAAAGGTTTAATTAATTCACTGCTTAATCTGTTAATTTATTTTTTGATATCAGGTACATTGTCTTTCCAATTCCATAAATGTAAACAAGCATAAGTTCTGTAAGGGCTCCATTTTTGAGAGATGCTCAACATTTTTTCTTTCAATTGCTTTTTATCAGTTTCATGTAATTTGTACAATTTCACCATTGCATTCTTAATGCCAAGATCATCAACAGCAAAAATATCTTCTCTGCCCAAAGTAAACATCAATAACATTTCAACCGTCCATTTACCCACTCCTTTAATTTGAGTAAGCAATTCAATCACTTCTTCATTCTTCATAGCCAATAATTTTTTATCGGTGATTGTATGATCGATACAAAACTGCGCTACATTTTTTACATAACTCACTTTAGCATTAGATAATCCGATAGCACGTAATGATTCGAAAGATGTATCCAACACCTGTTGTGGCCTGGGTTCTTTGCCTTTATATAAAGTGAGAAATCTTTTAAATATAACTGCTGCAACTCTTGTACTTAATTGCTGGCTCATGATGCTCGCCATTAAACGCACTGAAATATTCGGATGCAATTTTAAACTATGCACTTCTGCTCCTAATATTTTAGCAAGCTTTTTATCTTTTTGCAAGTGCGTGATGTATTCCATGTATCGAATGTAATTGTATTTTTAATTGAATAAACAGTTCATCGCAATTCATCTTATCTTTAATCAAACATTTTATATGAAACAATATTTATCTATTGCTTTTTTAATTTTCTGTTTTCATTCATTCGCTCAAACAAAAGATGAAGTTGCTATTAAAAAAGTAATGAATGATCAAGTAATTGCCTGGAATAAAGGCAATGTTGAAGAATTCATGAAAGGTTATTGGAATAATGACAGCATTATTTTTATGGGAAAAGACGGGCCGAATTATGGCTATACCACAACACTGAACAATTATAAAAAAGGATACCCGGATACCGCTGCCATGGGCAAATTGAGTTTTACTTTTGATCTGATGAAAAAGCTATCTGCCGATTATTATTTTATTGTTGGTAAATATTATTTGAAAAGAAGTATTGGCGATGCCAAAGGTGTATTCACGCTGCTGTTAAGAAAAATAAATGGTGAATGGAAAATAGTGGTAGATCATACCAGCTAATACCATCCATTTATTTATATCTATCTTCATCTCCTTATCAAACAATTAAAATCATCCAACATATGGTACTCATTATTCTTGGCATCATTATTTTCATTGCTGCCTTTTCTTTAAAAAAATTAAATCACCCCTTACCGCAATATGCTAATGTTGTTCGCAGCATTGGATTAGGTGTAATTGTATTGGGTTTTATTACTTCCTGTATCAAACAAATTGACGCCGGACAAATTGGTGTAAAATCTTTATTTGGAAAAGTACAAGATGATGTATTGAGCAGCGGTTTAAATATTGTAAACCCATTGGTAGATGTAAAATCAATCGATGTTAGAACTCAAAATTATACCATGAGTGGTGTTCACAATGAAGGTGATATCGCAGGTGATGATGCAATTCGTGTGTTAACTGCTGATGGATTGGAAGTGGTGATTGACTTAACTGTTTTATATCGTGTACAATCTGCAGAAGCACCAAGAATTGTAAGAGAAATTGGATTAGATTTTAAGAATGTAATCGTTCGCCCTATTACCAGAACAAAGATCAGAGATAACGCTGTTTACTATACTGCTGTTGATTTGTATTCAACTAAAAGAGATGAATTTCAATCAAGAATATTTAAAACCATCGAACAAAATTTAAAAGAGCGTGGATTGGTTTTAGAGCAATTATTGGTTCGCAACATTACTTTGCCTGCCACAGTAAAAGCATCTATCGAAGAAAAAATAAAAGCTGAACAGGAAGCGCAAAAAATGGAATTTGTTTTGCAGAAAGAAAAACAAGAAGCAGAGCGTAAAAGAGTGGAAGCACAAGGTATTGCAGATTATCAAAAGATTATCAGCTCCGGATTGGGTGACAAACAATTGCAATACGAAAATTTACAAGTCATGAAAGGTTTAATTACTTCACCCAATGCAAAAGTGATTATTATGAGCGGTAGTAAAACACCGGTGATATTAGATAGCAAAGGCAATTAAAAATCATCGCGGAATATTCAAAGGCTTGCTCCATAAGCGTATCACCCACCATAAAAACAAGAGCAGGCTTATGATGAACCAGCAATAGAAAATTATATTACTTGTTGTAATGTGATCGTGAATAAATGCATAATCATACATGATACCAATGGTTGAATTAACAGCCATCCACAATAGTCCAACAGATAATGTTGTAACGATACGTCTTAAATATGCTGCTACTTCAGGTTCCACAAAGAAAAATTTATTACTTTAATAAAGATTAATCAAAACTTTGATTCGCTGCTGCTGCTAATTTCACAATACGATCAAATTGTGCAGGAGTAAGATCACTATAAAAGTAATAGATCGGATCCACTGCATTACCATCTTTATGTACTTCATAATGACAATGAGGTCCCGTACTTTTTCCGGAACTTCCTACATAACCAATTACTTCACCACGCTTGATCTGCTGTCCCACTTTCGCTTTTACACGATACATGTGACCGTATAAAGTTTGATAACCATATCCATGGTTGATTAAAACTTTATTACCAAAACCGTCTCCGCTAAAACCTGATTCTTTAACTACACCATCGGCAGTAGCATAGATAGGTGTGCCGATAGATGCAGTAAAATCAAGTCCTTTATGCATTCTTCTATCTTTATATACCGGATCAATTCTATAACCAAAACCACTGGCAATTTTATCTAAATTTTTATTACTTACCGGTTGAATAGATGGAATGGCTAACAATAATTTTTCTTTATTCTTCACCATATCATCAATCTCGTTATAACTCTTCCCTTGAAAAGATAATCGTAACGACAAATTATTCAATTGATTTTTTAAACTTGACACCAGATCGTTCTCTCCCATACTCTGCAATAATTTTACCTCTTTCTTGGTTTCAATATCTTTTACACGAGCACTATCCGGAATAGGTGTTGCTTCAAAAATAGAACGATACACATTGTTATCTCTTCTCTCCAATTCAGTCATTTGCAATTCCAATTGTTTGGAACGTTCTTCTAAAACCGAATAATTTTCTTTCAGGTCATTATTTTCCTGACGCAATAATTTCTCTTTAGGAGAATCGATATAATTAAAAATGATGAGCACAATAATCATTCCCGTTACTATCGATGCTGCAATAAAACCAAATACCTGTAATAACCGCACACGCAAAGGCGTTTCTATCTTCTCGTACCGAAGCGTATGTGTATTAAAATAATATTTGATTTTTTTTATTGCCATAAATCCAAGTTGTGCGTTGTAAGTTATAGGTAATGAGTTTTAAAGAAAAAATATAAAAATTTGCTTCTTCACTTATAACTTACTTCTTATAACTTATCACGCTTACCCCTTACCTTTGACGGGCTGCAAAGATAATTTTTATCGGCACAAAACAGATTCTTAAATTTTGATAGTATTTTATGACGAGCGCTGAAATAAGACAACAGTTTTTAGACTTTTTTAAAAGCAAACAACATCAGATTGTTCCTTCTGCTCCTATTGTGGTGAAGAATGATCCTACCTTATTATTCACCAATGCCGGAATGAATCAATTCAAAGATTATTTTCTTGGCAACAAAGAACCTCAATATAAACGCATTGCCGATACACAAAAATGTTTGCGTGTGAGTGGTAAACATAATGATCTGGAAGAAGTGGGTGTAGATACTTATCATCATACCATGTTTGAAATGTTAGGTAACTGGAGCTTTGGTGATTATTTTAAAAAAGAAGCCATTGCATGGAGTTGGGAATTATTGACTGAAGTATATAAATTGGATAGAGACAAATTATATGTTACCATTTTTGAAGGTGATGATAAAGAAGGACTACCCAGAGACGAAGAATCTTTTAATGAATGGAAAAAAGTAATTGCAGCAGACAGAATTTTATTGGGCAATAAGAAAGATAATTTTTGGGAGATGGGTGATACAGGCCCATGCGGACCATGTACTGAAATTCATGTGGATTGCAGAAGCGATGAAGAAAGAAATAAAGTGGATGGAAAAACATTGGTGAATAATGATCATCCGCAAGTAATTGAAATATGGAATAACGTATTTATTCAGTTCAATCGTTTAAAAGATGGTTCGCTACAACCCTTGCCTGCCAGACATGTTGATACAGGTATGGGTTTTGAAAGATTGGTTCGTGTAATTCAAAACAAAACATCGAATTATGATACAGATGTTTTTACAGGAACGATTGATGCAATTAAAACAATTACAAATCAAGTTTATCAGCCATTAACAAAAGAAGGTATTGCATTCCGTGTTATTGCAGATCATATTCGTGCAATCAGTTTTACAATTGCTGATGGACAATTACCATCAAACACAGGAGCAGGATATGTGATACGTAGAATTTTACGAAGAGCTGTTCGTTATTATTCTTCTTATTTATATTACAAACAACCATTGTTGCATCAGTTAGTTCCAGTAATTGCCAAACAATTTGAAAATGTTTTTCCTGAATTGATTGCACAAAAAGATTTTGTAAGTAGAGTGATTAGAGAAGAAGAAGAAACATTTTTA
The DNA here is from genome assembly GCA_903881425.1 of uncultured Chitinophagaceae bacterium. Classification (GTDB taxonomy): domain Bacteria; phylum Bacteroidota; class Bacteroidia; order Chitinophagales; family Chitinophagaceae; genus CAILAF01. Next base: position 36,195 of record CAIRTF010000012.1, read on the forward strand.
AATACTTTAGATAAAGGGTTAAAAAAATTAAATGACCGATTAAGATATGAAATAGATAAAATTCTTGAATGGAGAAAAGCTAATTCTATACATACAGATACACCAAATTCCAAAGTAATTATTGATGGAAAGTTTGTTTTTGAGTTATTTGATACTTATGGATTTCCCCTTGATTTAACTAGATTGATACTTTCGGAAAAACCATATTCACATGTTGATTTTGGTATTGATGAAGCAGGCTTCGAAGCAGAAATGCAACAACAAAAATCCCGCTCAAAAGCAGCAGCAGTAGTAGATACAGAAGATTGGGTAAACGTGCATGAACACAGCATTACTGAATTTGTGGGTTATGATAGCCTGGAAATAAAAAGTAAAATAGTTAAATACAGAAAAGTTAAAGCCAAAGGCAAAGAAGGCTATCAGATCGTTTTATCGGCTACTCCGTTTTATGCTGAGAGTGGCGGACAAGTGGGTGATACCGGGCAATTGATAATGAATAATGAACAATTGACAATTATTGATACTAAGAAAGAAAATAATCTCATCATTCATTTTACCGAATCATTGCCGGATGATGTAACTGCTGAAGTATTTGCAAAAGTGGATATTTCTAAAAGAAAACAAACAGAGATACATCACAGCGCTACACATTTATTACATGCTGCTTTACGTAAAGTATTGGGAACACATGTTGCACAAAAAGGAAGTTTGGTAAATGATGAACAATTGCGATTCGATTTTTCTCATTTTGCAAAAGTTACGGATGAAGAGATGGCTGCGATTGAAAAAATAGTCAACGAAAAAATAAGAGAGAACATTCGAGTGGTAATTAAAGAAATGAATAAAGACGAAGCAGTGAAACTCGGCGCTATGGCTTTATTCGGCGAAAAGTATGGTGATATTGTTCGTGTGGTCATCATCGATCCGAATTATTCTATTGAATTATGTGGCGGAACACATGTGGGCTCAACAGGTGAATTAGGGTTCTTTAAAATAAAACACGAATCTGCTGTGGCGGCGGGTGTTAGAAGAATTGAAGCTGTGAGCGGTATTGCTGCTGAAACTTTTATTATTGAACAATTGAATACCATTCATACCATTCGTGAATCGCTAAAAAATCCGAAAGAGATTGATAAAGCAATTGATTCTTTGATTACAGAAAATAATGAACTGAAGAGAAAATTAGAAAGTGTTGAAGCCAAACAACTCATCATACTAAAAGAATCTTTGCTGGGCGAACATGTTCCTTTCCCTTTTGCAAACACACAAGGAAAATTTATTGGAAAAGTAGTTGATGTTAGCAATGCAGATCATTTAAAAAAATTATGTTTCGATTTAAAAAATGATTTAGGAAATGATTATGCAGTTGTATTGGCTGCAAATATTAATGGCAAAGCAAATGTTGCCATTATGCTATCGGATAGTTTGGTAAATGAAAAAGGATTAGAAGCGCCAAAAATTATTAAAGAATATATTACTACAATTATTAAAGGCGGCGGCGGCGGACAAAAAACATTGGCCACTGCAGGCGGACAAGATGCCAATAATTTGCAACAAGTAATTGATGCAGTGAAGTCGCTTTTATAATTCTCTTTAAATAACTGCTAAAAAAATTTCACGTCGAGGCACTCAAAACGTTGACAGCTTTTTTTATTACCCTTTACTAAATTTAACATTTCCGAAGTTTTTCGTATTTCGAAGAAACCCCTATATTTGATCTACCAAAAATTTCGTACTTAAAAAATAATGTTTATGAAATTCAAATTTATTACGCTTGCCATCATTGCCATAACCTTATGCAGCAAGGCTTTTACGCAAGAAACAAAAAAAGATACGGCATCAAAACAAACCAAAACAATCACCATTCGAAAAAAAGTTTCAGACAATAATCAGAAAATGACCATCGTAGTTGATGGCGATAATGTTACCATCAATGGTAAGCCCATTGATGCGATGAATGACAGTGATATCCAGGTCATAAAAGGCAATGCAAGAAATCTTGCACTGATGATTGCACCACAGGCAAAGGGATTGAAAAAAATGCCACCGATGAAAACGCCGAATGGCAATATTATTATTAATAGAAACGAATGGCCGATTAGTGGTGGCAATAAAGCAGTTTTAGGTGTTACCTCTGAGAAAGATGAAAAAGGTGCTAAAATAAATGATGTGGCAAAAGAAAGTGCCGCTGCAAAAGCCGGTTTACAAAAAGATGATATCATTTCAAAAGTGGGTGATAGTAAAATTACTAACAGTGAAGATTTGTATGCGGCTATCGGCAAATATAATCCTGATGATAAAGTAAAAATTACTTACTGGCGTAATGGAAAAGAGAATACAACCACTGCTACCTTATTAAAAAGCAAAGAGATGATGGTATTTAATTTTAATAATGATGGAGATTTTAATTTTCAAGAGCCTAAAATTCTTTTAGATCAGCAAGGCCTTCAAAATCAGAAATTATTATTAGATCGGGCTCAAAGAGGATTTTCATACAGCATGCCTCGCAAACCTAAGCTGGGATTACAAATACAAGATGTTGAAACAGGTAATGGTGTAAAGGTTTTGGATATTGATGAAGATACACCTGCTGCAAAATCAGGATTAAAAAAAGATGATATTATTATTGCAGTAAATGGAACTGAAGTTAAAAATGTTGACGACTTAAGAGATAAATTAAAAGATATAAAAGATGGTGATGTGGTTCAAATAAAATACAGAAGAGGCAATAATACCGAATCAACCATTGAAATTAAAATTCCTAAAAAATTAAAAACAGCCGATTTATAACCCTGTTTTTTCTCATGTGCATTCCACCATCCTGATTCTTCAGGATGGTTTTTTATTTTATTTCCATTGCAAAACCCTGCTATCAAAATAAGAACATATTTTTGCGCCGATGAATATTGCAGATAAATATGAAGCAGTGATTGGTTTAGAAGTACATGCACAATTGCAAACCAACAGTAAATTATTTTGTGGCGATAGTATTGCATTTGGTGCTGCACCGAATACACATGTTAGTCCGATTACTTTAGGTCATCCCGGCACATTACCAAAAACAAATAAGAAAGCAATTGAATATGCGATTAAAATGGGTTTGGCATGTAATTGCGAAATTGAAAAGGATAATTATTTCGCCAGAAAAAATTATTTCTACCCCGATCTTCCCAAAGGATATCAGATCTCTCAACACACAACGCCTATTTGCAAAGGTGGATTTGTTACTATTACAATAAACGGTACTGAAAAAAATATTCAACTTAATAGAATTCATTTGGAAGAAGATGCAGGCAAAAGCATTCATGATATTTATGATGATTATACCTGCATTGATTTGAACAGAGCCGGCACACCATTGATTGAAATTGTAACAGAGCCTTGCCTGCAAAGTAGTGAAGAGGCTTATCAATATGTAGGTGAATTAAGAAGATTGGTAAGATGGTTGAATATTTGCGATGGCAATATGGAAGAAGGAAGTTTGCGCTGTGATGCCAATGTATCTATCAGATTAAAAGGTGAAAAAAAATTAGGTGTAAAAGTTGAAGTAAAGAATTTGAATTCTATTCGCAATATCAAAAAAGCCATTGATGTAGAGATTGAAAGAATGATACATCTTGCAGAAAATGGCGGAATCATTACACAACAAACCAGAAGCTTTGATGCAACGAATGATACTACTTTTTCTATTCTGGATAAAGAAGAAGCCAATGATTACAGATATTTTGCAGATCCCGATCTGGCCCCTTTTCATTTAACAGCACCATTCATTCAAAAAATTCAAACATCACTTCCTGCATTACCGCAACAACTATCCAAAAAATATCAAAATGAATTGGGCTTGAGCGAATATGATGCATCACAATTATGTGATGAAAAATCCACATCAGATTATTTTCAATCAACCATTCAATTCACCAATAACTATAAAGCAGTTGCCAATTGGATCTTAGGTCCTATTCGAAATTATTTGAATGAGGCAAATGCTTCGTTCGAAACAATCGCCTTATTGCCCGAAACATTAGCCGATTTGATTAAATTAATTGAAGACGGTAAGGTTAACTTTTCTGTTGCGTCTTCAAAGATATTGCCGGTATTAATGAAAGAAAATAAATCACCGATAACAATAGCACAAGAATTAAATATATTACAAGTAAGCGATACGAATGAGTTAGAAAATTGGGTAAATCAGGCAATTGCATCTATGCCGGAAAAAGTGAATGAATATAAAAAAGGTAAAAAAGGTTTGATAGGATTATTTGTTGGTGAAGTAAAAAAATTAAGCAAAGGCAAAGCAGATCCTAAAATAGTAACCACATTATTAGAACAAAAATTAAATCAGTCATAAATAGTTTTTCATGAAAAAAATAACACTCGGATTAATTGCTTTCATTGTAATCAGTGCTTGTCAGGAAAAAAAATATGGTCCATTTACAGTAAGTGGTAAAATAGAACATGCCACAAGCAATAAGATATTATTGGAAGAATTACCCTTCAGCGGACTACAACCCATTGTAGTAGATTCAACCACTTTAAAAGACAATGGCACATTCGAATTAAGAGCATTGGGTAAAGAAGAAGCTTTATACTTATTGAGTGTGCAAAACGGTCCGGTGGTTTTATTGGTCAATGACTCAAAAAGTATTCGTGTTACATTAGACGTAAATCAATATAAAAATTATAAAACAGAAGGTTCAGCTGCATCTGCTTCTGTGCATGATTTTTTTGAGCAATTTGAAATAAATTATAAAGGCATAGCTGATGCAGTTCAACAATACGATTCGTTAAAAAAATCAAATGTCTCCGATAGTATTATCGAACTAAAAAAAGCAGATTATGATATTGCAGTGAATAAGACAAAAAAATTCTTTGAGAATTTTATCAATCAATCTAACAGTCCTGCTGTTCGTTTATTTGTATTAAGCAAAGGTTTGGAAAGTAATATCATCGATGCTTCAGAAGCATTGAACATTACTAATACATCATTAGAGAAATTCGCGAATCATTCGGGTTTAACACAAATGAAATCTAAATTGGCTATGCAAATTGCAGCTGATCCAAAATTGGCATTGCTCAACAAACAAGCACCCGAAATAAATTTAGCCGATACATCAGGAAAAGCAATTAGTTTAAGTTCATTCAAAGGAAAATATGTGTTGGTAGATTTTTGGGCAAGTTGGTGTGGACCATGCAGACAAGAAAATCCCAATGTAGTAGCTGCTTATAAAAAGTTCAAGGATAAAAATTTTACCATTCTTGGTGTGTCTTTAGATGATGATAAACAAGCATGGATAGAAGCCATTAAAGAAGATGGATTAATATGGAATCATGTAAGCGATCTAAAAAAATGGGGAAGTTCAGTAGTAAGTAATTATAAATTTGAAGGCATCCCTTTTAATGTATTGGTTGACCCGACAGGAAAAATTATTGCTGTTGAATTAAGAGGAAAAGCATTAGACAATAAATTAACCGAAGTACTTAAATAGAAATTATTTAACAGCATTACTATAATTGATGGCGGCTATCCAACCGGCTTCGTCTTTGGCTGAA
>CAIRTF010000013.1 GCA_903881425.1 uncultured Chitinophagaceae bacterium
CCCCAAAACCCCAAAACCCCAAATTGAGGTTATAGAAATCTGTAATAAATAAAATTATAATGATCACAGGTGCCTTAAAGAAGAACGCTCTCTTTTAAATGTAATTTGCTAGATTTGGTTTTTCATCTGCTAATTACGATGTCGCTGTTATTGGTGGCGGTCCTGGTGGTTACGTTGCTGCTATAAAAGCTGCATAAAAAGGTCTTAAAACTGTTTGTATTGAAAAGAGAGGTACTCTTGGTGGTACTTGTCTTAACGTTGGCTGTATCCCATCAAAAGCTCTTTTGAATGCAACTCATCATTTCCATGATGCTTAACATAAATTCAAGGATATGGGTATTGTTACTGGCCCTGTTACTTTAGATTGGTAATAAATGTTAAAATCAAAATAGACAGCAGTTAATGGACTTACAGGAGGTATTGAGTTCTTGTTTAAAAAGAATGGAGTAACTTATGTTAAAGGATGGGGAAAATTCTCTTCACCAAATGAAATTGACGTAGACTTAAATGCAGGTGGTTAAGAAAAAATAACAGCAAAAAATATAATTATCGCAACTGGATCAGAGCCAAACGGCTTACCAGCATCAAGCGGTCTTGCCACAGATGAAGAATATATTGTATCAAGTACTGGTGCTCTCTCTCTAAAAACTGTTCCAAAAAGATTGGTAGTAGTTGGAGGTGGAGTCATCGGTCTTGAACTTGGATCTGTATATTAAAGATTAGGATCAGAAGTTACTGTTGTTTAACATACTGAACGAATTTGTCCATTCGTTGATGCTGAAATCGGTAAATCTTTCTAAAATATTCTTAAGAAGCAAGGCATGAAGTTCCTTTTAAATCACAAAGTAGTTGATGGTGTAAATAACAAAGATAAAGGCATTAAAGTTAATTTAAGCGATTAAGATGGCAAATCAGTGACAATCGAATGTGATGTTGCATTAATTTCAATAGGTAGACATGCTTTCACAGGTGGATTATAACTAGAAAAAGCCGGTCTTGTAGCCGATAATCGTGGAGTAATTTAAACCAATGATCACTGGTAATCAACTGTTCATCCTCATATTTATGGTATTGGTGATGTTGTTAAAGGTGCTATGCTTGCACATAAAGCTGAAGAAGAAGGCATTGCAGCAGTCGAACATATATTAGGTGAAGGTGGTCATGTTAATTATGATGCAATTCCAGGTGTAATTTATACTCATCCAGAAGTCGCCTGGGTTGGAAAATCTGAAGAAGAACTTAAGAAAGCAGGAGTTGAATACAAAAAAGGTATTTTCCCAATGTCAGCAAACAGCAGAGCAAGAACAAATAACGATTCTGAAGGTATGGTTAAAATTTTAACAGATGCAAAAACTGATAAGATGTTGGGTATCTGGTGCATGGGATCTAATGCAGGTGAAATGATAGCAGAAGGTGTTCTTGCATTTGAATATGGAGCATCATCCGAAGACGTCGCACGTACTTGCCATGCTCATCCAACCATGTCAGAAGCATTTAAAGAAGCATGTATGGCAGCACACGGTAAAGCAATCCACTTCTGAATATACTTTTCTTTTTATTTAAATTGTATATATAGGGGTTTTGGGGTTTTGGGCCAGTTGGAGGATCTCTTGTGGATAGGCCCGCACCCCTCCGTGCTTGGCCAGTGAGTCCCGGAAAAAGCCGTGTTTGGGACAACAGCAAGCCTGCCATCTTGATGATGAAACCCCTGACCACGG
>CAIRTF010000014.1 GCA_903881425.1 uncultured Chitinophagaceae bacterium
AAGAAAAAGAAAATAGAAGATATTCTAGACTTAGAATTACCAGAGGAAGACGACCCGTTAGCTGAGTTATTGGATATTCCTATTTTAGATGAAAAACATGTTCGATTAAATTTTCCTCCATTTTATCATTATCGATTAAATGAAAGCAAAGAACTAATCTTAGTAGGAAAAAGTCATTGGAAGGGCGATTTAGAATACGGAGAGTTTTGTAAAGAGCACGGACAAACCACTCGAACTCTGGCCACAATGTATATGAAGCTGTGCGAACGTTATGCTACAAGGTCAAACTGGCGTGGGTACACGTATAATGAAGAAATGCGTGGCCAAGCACTGTTACAGCTTAGTCAAATTGGATTACAATTTAACGAAGCAAAATCGCAAAACCCTTTTGCTTATTACACAGCAGCTATTACAAACTCTTTTACTCGTATTTTAAATCTTGAGAAAAAGAACCAAAACATCCGCGACGACATGCTAGAACAAGCAGGACTTAATCCTTCGTGGACTCGTCAGAACGCTGGCAAGAAAAATCCTAACTTTGGCGCGGTGGTTACTATTACTGCCGGCGAGGATTGGGAGGCGCAATAACCGTGAAGAAAATTTTAACAATTGGTGGATCTGACAATGTAATTGATGGAAACAATCAAGATTTTCATTATCTTACATTGTTACAAAAATTTGGCGGGTATGATATAACCAATATTTCTGTTGGCGGATTAAGCTCGGATGAAGTTTTTTATCGTGTAATTGCCGAAGTTGAACAGAACGAGTACGATTTGGTGTTAATCCTGTGGGTGCCACTGGGCCGTAAATGGGCATATTTTTCAGATGATAACATTGATGATTTTACCATAATGAATAATGGAGACGTCACTGGCTTCAACAAGGATTTGTCTGCGGGCCGGAAATATGCCACTCTTCATTATGCGTATTTCAACAATGAATACATAAATGTTCACCAGTACCTGAGTCAGTTACTGATGTTGCAAAATTATTTTAAAGCAAAAAATACACCACTGATTATGTATCGCTACACTTGGGATTTTATCAAGGATCTATTAGCAGTGGGATATTCTGAGGAGTCAGGATTTACGGATTTATCCGATCGTTTAAAAGAAATTCTGGATTTTAATAACAGGCCCGACGATTACATCTTGAAAAAAATTAATGTATTAAAACTGTTTATTGAAAAGATTGATAGATCAGTTTGGATTGATTTTGAAAATTTTGAATTTTTTACTCAAACAATCGATCGTCAACTCGATGGCTTCCATGCGGGCCCAATTACTCATGACATTTTTTTTAAAATATTACTTTCAAAATTAAAAGAAAAAAAATTAATATAGTTGCAATCAGGTCTTGATATCGCCGTTTAATTTGCAAAATTCTTTTTATTCCTGTATACTATTAATCTATGAGCAATCTATTTAAAAAAGTAGCTGTCTGCACAGACATACATTTTGGTCTTAAATCAAACAGTCTAATGCATAATCAAGACTGTAGTGATTTTATTGATTGGTTTATTGCAACAGCCAA
>CAIRTF010000015.1 GCA_903881425.1 uncultured Chitinophagaceae bacterium
AAAGCAGCAATTACGGTTAAAAAAGTATCTTTTAATTACTTGTCAATTAAACGATTCTATTTGAGATGAATCTATTAAATTGCCAAACTAACTAATTCTCTCATCCCCCCTTGTAATGAAGCATCGATTACTCTTTCTTTTTTGTTGTTTAATTGCGTTGTTAACTAATGCGCAAAACTATTCTAATAAGGGTACAGATTTTTGGATTACCTATCCTGCCCATATTGATGGAACTACCTCTATCATGGGTATTTACATAACGGCAACTACCAATGCATCGGGTATTATAACAGTTAATGGTATAAATGTTCCATTTACTGTTACAGCCAATACTGTTACAGAAAAATTTATTGGATCAACAGCAGCTGCAGATGCTTCTAATAGTTACGTGTATTTATCTCAAAGTGATGGTATTAAAACGGGATCTGCGATACATGTAGTTTCCAATGATAATCCTGTGGTAGTATATGCACATATCATTCATAGTGCCAGATCAGGAGCAACCCTGGTATTGCCATCCAATGTATGGGGTAATCAATACGTAGTACCAAGCTATAAAAGTGTAGGTACAGGTACAGGTCAAGGTTATGGAACTATCACTGTTGTAGCTTCAACAGCCAACACAACTGTACAAATTACACCAACAGCCAATACAGTAAGTGGAAAGCCTGCCGGGACGCCATTTACTATTACATTGGCAAATCCGGGAGATGTTTATCAGGTTGAATTTACACAAGGTGCCGATATTTCGGGAACTGTAGTGAAATCTATTTCTAATAGCGGTACTTGCTTAAAGATCGCTGTATTTTCCAGTACTACCTGGAGTTCATTTGGTTGCCCATCGGCAAATAGTGGAGATAATTTATTTCAGCAATTATTTCCAACAGGCGCATGGGGTAAGAATTTTGTAACTACACCTGCGAAAACGAGAACATCTGATATTATACGTGTATTTGTAAACGATCCTACTACTGTTGTAACCAAAACAGAAAATGGTGTTACAACTACTTTATCTGGGTTACAAAACAATTCTTTTTACGAATATTCAACCGGTAATGCCACTTACATACAAGCAAACAATTCCATTTCTGTTGTTCAGTATTTTACTACAATGGCTTGTCAGGGTGGTGCAACAATAGGTGATCCGGAAATGGTAGTAATTAATCCAATTGAACAAACAATCAATAACATAACTGTATTTTCTGCTCATCAAAACTGGATCAATTCAAGATTTTCAGGTCAGAGTAATATCACTAATTGTTATTTAAATATTGTGATAAGAAGTAATGCAACTTCCAGTTTTAAAATTAACGGTATTACACAATCAGGTTTTGTTGCTATTCCCGGAACTTCTTACTCTTATTTGCAGGCAGATGTTACCAGCATCACATTAAGTAATCCTGTACAAAACTTAACAGCAGATTCTAATTTTATTGCCATTGCATATGGTTTTGGTAACGTAGAAAGTTATGGATATAATGCGGGTACCAATGTAAAAGATTTTACACAGATTGCTACTTTTCAAAATAAATATGTAACGCTCGATTCTCCAATAGCCTGTGTTAATACACCTTTTAAATTTTCTGTTCCTTTAAGTTTTCAACCAACAACGATTCAGTGGGATTTTTCTAAAGCACCTAATATCAATCCAAATACAGGAGTTACTGCAAGCACACCCTCTTCTTATTTAGATAGTACTTCATTAATAACCGGATTAAATTATTATAGCACTAAAACAACTTATTCTTTTATTGCAGCAAATAGTTCATCTCTTAGAGATACGATTAAGGTATATACCACTTCTGCTACGCCTGATGGTTGTGGAAGCAGTTCGCAGATATATTCTATTCCGGTAGCTGTGTATCCTGTTCCAAGTGCAAGCTTTACCATTAATTCCAATGGTTGTATCAATACGCCTTTTCAATTTTTTGATGCCAGTAATACGTATGGTACAAGTACCATTGTAACAGGCTTATGGGATTACGGAGATGGCACTAAAGACAGTGCTTATAATCCTGCAAAAACTTATTCGACAGCACAAACATATAATGTAAGATACCGACCCATCAGTAGTTATGGTTGTATGGGTGATACAACGATTGCATTGTTTTTTTCATCTCCGCCTGTTGCGAAATTTGGTGTGAGTGATACAACTTGTTTAAATAAAACGATAACATTAACCGATTCTTCCTCCATTGCTACCGGTACTATTGCTAAATGGTATTGGAATTATGGAAATGGATTGAAAGATACTTTAACAACAAACGTTAATCGATCAATTACTTATACTTTATCGGGTGTTTATAATGATACACTCATGGTACAAAGTAATTCGGGATGTAAAAGTAGTTTCTTCATAAAAACTATTACCGTGCATGTATTACCTGCACCTAATTTTAATTTACCAATTGTGTGTATGCCAACAGGTGCTGCACAGTTTTATGATTCTACTACCATCAGCGATGGTACACAAGCTAACTTTAAATACCGATGGGATTTTGGTGATGGGGGTATTGACAGTATCAAAAATCCTTTGCATAATTATACATCTACCAATTCTGTAACAGTGAAATTATCTGTTGCATCGCAATATGGTTGTGTAAAAGATTCTAGTAAAACGCTGACTACTTTATATGCACAACCCAAGGCAGGATTTACAGTGAGTAATGAAGTTTGTTTACGCGATACCACAATATTTACAGACAACAGTGATGGAAAGGGTAGCAGTGTTGTAAAATGGAAATGGAATTTTGGAGATGGTTATACAGATACTTTACAAAATACCAAACACAGATACGCTGCTGCAAAAACAGATACAGTAAAATTATTTGTTTATACAGATAAGGGATGTATGAGTGATACAGCTGTTCAAACAACTATTGTTGATACATTGCCCCTTGCTCAATTTAATTTCTCTGCTGCGCATTATTGCGAAACAAGACCGGTAACTTTTACCGATCAATCAGTTGCCTACAATGCAGGTGCTATCACCAATTGGTATTGGAATATGGGTAATGGCGATATAAAAAATTTCACGAACAATACTGCATTTACAGAAAGCTATTCAACATATGGAAAAGATACTGTGTACTTAGCAGTAAAGAGCAGTAAAGGTTGTAAGAGTGATACCATTAATAAGGTAGTTACTTTAAATCCTTTACCGCATGTTGGATTTAGTTTACCGGAAGTTTGTTTGAGTGATGCACTCGCCAACTTCTCTGATACCAGTACTATTGCAGATGGCTCTGCTGCTTCTTTTACTTATGCATGGAATTTCAATGCAAGCAGTCCGGCTATTAGTCCGGCTCCATCTGTAATCACAGCAACAACAAAAAATACTTCTACACATTATAAGGTTTCCGGTCATTATGTGGTCTCTTTAAAAGTAACTTCTAATAACGGATGCGATTCAACATTACCAAAAGCATTTACGGTAAATGGATCGAAACCTGTTCCAAAGTTTGTGATATCAGATTCATCAACATTGTGCAGTAATCGACCTGTTGTATTAAGAGATTTATCTACTGTTGATTTTGGAACGGTGAGTTATGAGGATCTCTATTGGGATATGATTCATAAACCTTCAATGGATAGTGTGGATCAAAATCCGGATAGTTTGCACCAAAAAACATATGCGTATTCTTATGCAAATTTTCAAACACCTTCAACGGTAAAATATTTAATTAAGTTAGTAGCCCATTCGGGTATCTCATCTGTTTGTGCAGATAGTGTAACACAAATTATTACACTGCATCAAAGTCCGAAAGTTCAATTCACTACATTGCCGGGTATTTGTAATGATACAACAGCCAGACAAATAACTCAAGCTTCAGAAACAACAGGTATTGCCAATATGCCGGGCACATTTGCTTATTACGGAACCGGTGTGAGTGCAACAGGATTATATACACCGCAATCAGTTGCGCCGGGAACTTATCCTATCAAATATGTTTACACAACAACTACGTATGGTTGTGCGGATTCTGCTACAAAGAATGAAATTGTTTGGCCATCACCTGTTGCAAAATGGGGAATAACATCGCCTGATTGTGAGAAGAATAATATTACGTTCACAGATTCATCGGTTGCCAATTACAGTAATATTGTTTCGCGTTTTTGGAATTATGGAGATGGAACCTATACTACTAAAACAACATCGGCATCTTTTATAAAACAATATGCAACTGCCAATACATACAATGTAAGTTTAAGAGTACAAACAGACAGTGGTTGCAGAAGTACTTATAATAGTCAATCTGTTAAAGTAAATTATTTACCGCATGTAAATTTTGGATTGCCGGTTATTTGTTTGCCGGATGGTAAAGGAACATTTACAGATTCATCAACAATAGGAGATAACTCGCAGGCATTGTTCAGTTATCTATGGAACTTTGGAGATGCGAATAATAATACGCCATCAACGTTGCAAAATCCGGTTCATCAATATGCTGCTCTTGGTCCGTATAATGTTCAGCTAAAAGTAACAACAAAAGATAATTGTATCGATTCATTAACAAAAGTATTCAATACGGTGTATCCGCAACCTAAAGCAAGTTTTGTTGCATCATCGTATAATGTTTGTGTGAATGATCATATTCAATTCACCGATAAGAGTAATGGCATTACCGGCAATCCTGTTTCATGGGTTTGGGATTTAGCCAATGGAAATACATCAACAGTACAAAATCCTGCTAAAGCATTTATAGATTCCGGTACATTCAATGTGAGTTTATATTTTTATAATCAGCAAGGTTGTGTAAGTGATACAGCCATTCAACAAATTGTAGTGAATCCTTATCCGGTATTGAATATTGGCTCGAGTTTATTTGTATTGCAAGGTGGAACCATTACTATCAAGCCTCCTTATTTTTATGGAACGAATTTGCAATTCTTATGGACACCGTCTGCTTATTTAAGTAGTGATACAGCCCGTTATCCAAAAGCAACGCCGCCTGATGATATTACTTATACTTTACTACTCACCGGTATCGGCGGATGTTCAGTAAGCGATGATGTATTTATTAAAGTATTGAAATCACCTGTTGTACCAAATGCTTTTTCTCCGAATGGAGATGGCATCAATGATACCTGGAAGATCAGGTATTTAGAAAGTTATCCGGGTGCATCGGTACAAGTGTATGATCGTTATGGTGAATTGGTATTCAATTCTATTAATTATACAAAAGATTGGGATGGAACCTATAATGGTAAAGCATTACCGATCGGTACTTATTATTATATCATTGATCCAAAGAATGGCAGACAAAAAATTAGTGGCTCTGTTACCATTATCAGGTAAAATAGTTAATTTGAATTTTATTGAAAGGGAATAAGACATTGTTATGAAGTTGAAATTTGTTTTTTTATGTGTGTTGATGTTATTCGTTACTGTAATTGTTGCACAACAAAGACCTTACTATACACAATACATTTTAAATAATTACCTCATTAATCCTGCTGTGGCGGGTATTGAGAATTATTGGGATATTAAAGCAAGTCATCGTATGCAATGGGTGGGCTTGCAAGATGCACCGGTAACTACTTATCTCACTATACAAGGGCCTGTTCATAAAAGTAGTTATGACAGAGAATCTGCTACCAGCTTTCATGCAAGTGGTTCAAATCCGAGAGGGCAAGCGTATTGGCAAGATTATCAAAAAGCGGAGAATCATGCAGGTGTTGGTTTTACTATATTGAATGATGCAACAGGTCCGTTAAATCGTTTTGCTGCATATGGTACGTATGCCTATCATGTGGGCATTGCTCCATACACAACTTTATCAGGAGGTATTTCTGTTGGTATCACACAGATGAGTTTGAATGCTGATAAATTAAATTTTGCAACACCGGTTGATCCGGCAGTGGGGAGCAGTGGTTTATTGAACAGAATAAAACCCGATATCAGTGCAGGATTATGGTTGTATTCAAGAGATTATTTTGTTGGATTAGCGGCACAACAAATTGTTCCGCAACAAATTGCTTTCTCGGATAATAATGTGTACGTTCAAAATGGAGTATTGGTACCGCATCTTTTTTTATCAGCTGGAAGGAGAATTGCTTTAGACAATGATCTTACACTATTGCCTTCGGTAATGTTCAGATATATCAGTCCTTTGCCAATTGGTTTTGATATCAATGCAAAATTGCAGTATCAGGATATTATTTGGTGTGGTGCATCTTACAGAATGAATGATGGATTTGCTGCGATGGTAGGAGTGAACCTTAGTAATAAATTGAACATTGGTTATTCATATGATATTACTACTTCTGCTTTAAATACAGTAAGCAAAGGCACACATGAAATATTGATCGGCTTTCTGTTGGGGAATAAATATGGTGATTGGTGTCCGAGAAACTTGTGGTGATGATTATTCTTTTTCCAGTTGAATAACAATCTTTTTTTGTTTTCCTTTTTTATCTGTGAGGATAATCTCGATTTGTTTAGCAACCGTAGTATCTTCTTTATTGAGCTGAGTTTTTGCAGTATTTTTTTGCAATAAACTATTGATAAATACTTTTGGAGTTGTATTGTTATCCTCATCCATTGCATCGTATAAAGCTGACTGTATCTGTATTTCAGGAGATTGCTCCTTATATGTGTACCATAAATTCGCAGATTGATTGAATAGATTCAGTGAATCAATCTTTCTTTTAGACAGATTGATAGCAGAAGCAATCTTAGTAATTTTTTGTTTCATCAATTGCTTTTGTGTTTCTAATTGCAGCAATTTTATTTTATTATTTTTTTGCTTTAATTCAGCTTCCGTTTTTTTTAATTTGCTCAATGCAGGTACTCCAAAAATTTCCAATGAATGAATCGCGTTATCAATATCTTCTTTCCATTTTGATTCATCAATGTCTGCAAATTCTTTATGCTTCATTTCTTCATCAATATCATTTTTCATCTTAGTCATTTCTGCGCCTATTTTTGAAAGCTGCAAAAGAAATTTATTATTCACCACATCATTCAAAGTCTTTCGCAGCAGTAGAGAATCAGCTTTTATTTTCTCTGTATTAAGTTGTTGTGCAGGGAAGTTTTTAAATTGTTCAGCTATTTCATTTTGTATCTTATGCATATCAATGGCAGCTAATTCTTTTTCAATGGTCGGTGCGGTATTCACCAATGCATCATTAGCTGTTTTAATCAATTGGCTTGTCAGTATACCTTCTTTGATGGCTTGCGTAATATTCTTCTCTACCTCTTTTTGTAATGGCTTTTTCAAAAAGAAAATAGGATTGAATAATGGGTTGTCAACCTTTGCTGTCAGGGGTTCTATGATGATCTGCTTTGTTGCAGGTAAAGTTTTTGCTGCAACAATATTTTTATTTAAATGGGTTGTTGAAGGCTGTAACCATGCAATACATCCTACTATAACAGTGATGAATAACAAAGAAAGAATCTGATTGCGGTAATGGAAATTTTGTTCTTTATTATAGATCATTCTTTTTACTCTTGCCAATAACAGATCACTATTTCTGTGGATGGCAGCCATAGATAATGCAGGCGATGAAGTATTTGATAAGGATGCAATTTGTAATAATGCTTCTGCATACACAGCAGGACTGTATTGGAATTGTATTACCCAATCATCACAAGTATTTTCTCTTTCGCGATGAATAGATCTGCTGAACAATTGTGTGAAAGGATTGAAGAATAAAATAATTTCTGTAATTGATAATATCAGGTTCAACAGATAATCTTGTCTTTTGATATGTGCCAGTTCATGTAACAGAACCGCTTCCATTTGTTCGGTTGATAAATAATTAATGCTGGATAATGGAATTAATATCATTGGTTTAATGAAACCAATCGTTAGCGGACTATTGATAAAAGAAGAAATATATATGCGTATTTTTCTTTTGATGTCTAATTGCGCTGCAGTTTGTTGAACAAACATTTTCCATTGAAGATCCACTTTGCTTAAACCCTTGCTGCATATAGATTGTGTTGAATGATAGTTAATCATCCATTTAACAATTAAAACAAGAAGTAATAGAATATATGCAATGGATAGTATGGGAAGAAATTGTTCTGTCTTAATTAAGCTATGCAATAAAAACGATTGAAAACTATTTCCGTTATCAATGATCAATAATGCTGTTGAAGGGTTGAGTAAAGTAGCATCAGTTGCAAAAGCTTCTGCACATTTAAAATAATAGAATTGCAGTGTAAAGAAGAACCAGATAAATCCGATCAGTTGTGCGGTAACAGCAATTCTGTATTTAGTAACTGCTGTTGGTTTAAAAAAAATATTCAGTAATACATAAGATAGCCATAGCAAAGCCATTTGCCAAATACTATTTATGATGGCAAAACCCAATGCCTGAAAAAAAGGAGAGTAGAAAAATGCTTGCATTGATTTACTGCTTTTTTAATTCATTGAGTAATTTTTGAATTTCTTCCAATTCTTCTGAACTGTGTTTATGATTGCCCAATGCCTGCATGACTAATTGAGTAGATGATCCGCTAAAAAGAGTATGTATCATCTTACCCATAAATTGCTGTTGCGTATTTTCTTTGCTTACATTGGCAAAATAAGTATGCGTTTTGCTGCTGTCATCTCTTTTCACTAAACCTTTTTCAAACATGATCTGCATTAGTTTCAACGTGGTGGTATAGCCGGCATCTTTGTGCGTGCTTAGTATTTCATGCACTTCTCTAACGGTTGCTTTTTCTTTATCCCATAAAATTCTCAGAATCTCTAATTCACTTTCTGTAGGCTTTGTGTTTTTAGATAAACTCATTTCATACGATTTGTTTCGTAAGCAAAATACTAATTCTTTCGTAAAAGAAAATATAATTTTTAAGAGGGGGGAATGAATACAGGATAGGTTATAAATAGTAAGAACACCCCGAAAGGAATTTCAGGGTGTTAATGCAATATATTTTGTATACTCAAATCGTTTTCTAAGGGCTTATTCTGTACACTGGATGTTACAACCACCCGGTGTTGGTTTTCCGATTGGATCAACAGTATATCCGCTGCCAACCTCAACCCAGAAGAAGCGCTCAACATAAAAACGGTGAGCATACAATTGGTCGCCTTTGCAACAAGTAAAGTCTAATGAATTTTTGTAGTGTTTACCAAACATATCGCTATAAGGAGCGATAACAGTAACGGTTACAAGAGAAAGTGCTGTTAAAACTACAGCGACATTCAATTTAAATTTGTTCAACATGGACATTGGTTTTTAGTGGTTATTGGATATAGAACAAATGTAGTAACCAATGTACGATCCCTCCAAATAGTTAGATTGAATTTCACCCCATTTTAATCAGAAACAGCTACGTTTCAGCTGTTTTTAATATTCAAGAGATATTTTACAGAAGAAATGCTTGTTTATTTTAGTTTGTTCGGGCATTGAATATCACAGCCACCGGGAGTGGGCTTGCCAATGGCTTCAGCAGTATAACCCTGAGCAGTCTTTAGCCAAAAGAATTTGATGCTATAATAAGGGTAAGCATACAATTGATCGTTTTTACAGCAGGTATAATCTTTTGCCGTATTATAAAATTTGCCGATCATTTCAGTATAAGAAGAAGTTACAGTTGCGAATACTACCGTAACTGCAATAAGAATAACAATTACA
>CAIRTF010000016.1 GCA_903881425.1 uncultured Chitinophagaceae bacterium
ATTGGTTCTAACATCTGTCAATGCCTGCTGAATATCTTTTTTATAATTACTATTGAGTGTTTCAACAGCTAATTGATTTTGTTTAACAGCATTTTCAGCCAATTTAACTTGTTGCTTTGTTTTACCGCCATTGTATAAAGGAACAGAGAAACTAACACCGGCAACATAATTGAATTTTAAATCATTCACAGCAGGAACATAGCCATTTTTAACACCTGCACCTGCATGTAAACCAACAAAAGGCTTATCTCCCAGTTTAGCAATTTCCACATCGCTTTGAGATTGTTTTATTTTATCTTTTGCTAAAATAAAATCAACATTATTGGTTTGTGCAGCGCTTAATGCCCCATCAACGTCTAATAAATTCACAACAAAATCAAAAACAGTACCACTACTTTTTTTAATGCCACTGGTATATTCCAATAAGTTCAATTGTTTTTGTAATGCATTTTGCAGATCTACTTTTCTATTTTGCTCTGCATCAATATTTGATTTGATATTTAACAGATCAATTTTCAATGCATCACCATTTTTAAGTTTTGTTTCAATATCAGTTTTTGTATCATTCAAAAAATTCAATACACTATCTTGAATTGAAATGGCTTTTTGTAAGTATACAATATTATAATAGACATTCGCTACCTGATAAGCTAATTGAGATTTGATATAATCCACATTATGTTTTGCATATTGAAGATCATCTTTCGATTTTTGAATATTGGTCTTCAATCTTCCAAAATCAAATAAAGAATAACTTCCATTGATGGCTCCATTCACATTATGCACAGGTGCAAATTGAAAATTCTCCAAAGCGCCGCCTGGCCCAATCGGAAAAGGAATTTCAATTTTTGGTTTTATATAATTATAAGATGCATCAGCAGTAACATCGGGTAATTTATTCAATTGCGTTAATACCAATTTTTGTTCAGCTGTTGCAACTGTATTTTCCACTTCTTTTACTTTTGGAAAATAGCCGAATGATTGGGTAATTAAACTCTTTAATTCGCTATTGGCTTTTACTTGTGCGTATATGTTTTGCGCCGACAGTAAGAGAGTAATCGTTGTTACAAATAAAATATTTTTTTTCATCTCAATTATTTTAAAGTTTTTCATTTTTATCAATGTGCTTCTGCTGCTGCTTTCATACTGGCAGCAATTTCTGTAGCAGATTTTTTCTTAACTCTTAAAAAAGCAACCAATGGGATTACTAATACAAAAAATATAGCAATCAATCTGAAAGTATCTAAATAACTTAAGTAATAGGCTTGACGTTCAACGGTGCTGTTTAAAATTGTATACGCTTTATTGGTTGCACCGGCAACATCACCTGATCTGCTGATGATTCCTTGTGAAATAGCATTCAATCTTTCTGTTAATATTGGAGAGCCATTGGGCATCATGCTCACCAAATCGCTTCTATGTTGTGCATATCTGTTAGCCACATAATTATTCGCCATTGCAATGCCGAATGCACCACCTAATTGTCTAATCATATTATTTAAAGAAATACCGGCTGCGTAATCTTTTGGTGCTAAACCCGCAACAGCCTGATTAATTAATGGCAATTGACACATGGAAATACCAATGGCTCTTAATAATAATGGAAAGAAAAAATCCCATTTGCCAACATCTGGACTAACGCTTGCACTTAAAATACTGTAAATAGCAAATAAGCTAAAACCTGTTACCACAAAGGGTATTGGCGACATACCTTTACTCATTGTTCGACCAATAATGGGCATCATAATTACCGCAGCCAATGTTGGTAATAGTAATGAGTTACCAGTTTCATAAGCAGTAAAACCTAATACTCGTTGCGCTAAAACCGGATATACAAATACAGAAGTAAACAAACCAAAACCTGCAACAAAAGTAAATATGGTAGTGAATGCTAAGTTTCGATTCCCTAATACTCGCAGATTGACTGCTGGTGATTTGATATTTAATTCATAAATAATAAACGAAACCAAACCAACAGCGGCAATGATAGAACAAACACGAATAATATCACTGTTAAACCAGTCTTCACTTTCACCTCTTTCTAAAACATATTGTAAGCATCCAATACCAGCCATCAACAATAAAATTCCCGTATAATCAATATGAATACTTTTTTTATTTTCTCCTTCACCTTCTTTTTTATCGATAAAATAAAAGGAAAGTAATGTTGCAATAATACCGATAGGAATATTGATCATGAATATTAAAGGCCATGAAGCATGATCGATAATATAACCACCTAATGTGGGTCCGAGTGTAGGACCTAATACTAATCCCATTCCAAATAAACCCGATGCCATTGGACGATCTTTAGGTTCAAATGCATCAAATAAAATTGCTTGAGAAGTAGATAATAATGCACCACCACCAACACCTTGAATAAATCTCCATGCAATGATTTCAACTAAACTGGTTGATTGTGCACACATGTAAGATGCAATCGTGAAGATGATCATCGATGCGATATAATAATTCTTTCTTCCAAAATATTCTGCTAAGAATCCTGTCAATGGAATGATGATCACATTAGCAATTGCATAAGCAGTAATTACCCAACTGATGTCTTCAATGTTCACGCCCAAACTTCCGCTCATATCATTCAATGCTACATTCACAATGGAAGTATCAATCAACTCCATTACTGCTGCAGTAACTGTAGTTATTACAATAATAGCCCTTGCAAAACCTTTAGGCGTAGCCATGTTTCAAAATTTATTTATTATTGGCAACTACGAATACACTTAATCCGGCGCGTAAAAGATTTTTATATTTTTCAACATCATCTATCCAGATTTTTACCGGAAGGCGTTGAGTAACTTTTACAAAATTGCCGCTGGAATTATCGGGAGGAAGCAAAGCAAACTTAGCACCCGTGGCTTCACTTAAACTGGCAACAGTACCGGTTATTTTAAGATCGGGATATGCATCCACTCTGACATCTACTTTTTTGCCGGGTGTTAAAGCATGCAATTGATTTTCTTTGAAATTGGCCACAATCCAATAAGCAGAATCATTTACAATAGAAAATAACGGCGTACCGGCTTGAACAAATTGACCTTCACTCACATTTTTCTTGCCAATCTTTCCTGCTTGCGGAGCATATATTTTAGTGTAAGAAATTTTTAATTTCTGTTGTTCAATCTTTGCTTGTTTAACTTGTAATGCTGCTTCGGTTTTTTGAACAGATGATTGCAAAACTGAAATTCTGCTTTCTGCTGAACTCAGATCATTATTAGAATTATCTAATTGTTTTTGCGCAGTTTCATAAGCGTAACGTGTATCATCCAATTGTTTTTTGGTGATAGCTTCACTGGCATATAAACTTTTATCGCGTTGTAAATTTTCTGTTGCCTGTTGCAATTTTACTCTACTCAAATCAATATTTCCTTTGTTTACTTTCAAAGAAACCAAAGCATTGTTTAATGATGCTTTTGCATTTACAATATCCACTTGTGATTGTCTGTAATCAGCATCCATTTCATCTAATTGAGATTGTAATTCTGCATCATCTAATTCTACTACCAGGTCACCTGTTTTTACACTGTCATAATCTTTAACGGTAATGTTTTTTACATAACCTGAAACACGAGGTAGAACAGGTGTAATCTGAGCTTCAATTTGCGCATTGTCTGTTGTTTCATGCGTTAAAGAGAAGTTGATTTTTTGATACAAAAAATATCCGCCAACTAATAAAACTATTATTAGAATAATGATGCGGACTGGGGATTTTTTCTTTTGTTCAGTTGCTTGTTGTTCCATGATGTATAATTAATGAAGTAATAAATGATCTCTTAATAATTGCTTTAAGTGATTGATGATTCTTTTTTTGAAATGTTCATCCGTGTAAGGATCGAAGTTTTCATTTTTACCCGTTAAAACATTACATAATGATCTTGACATCAATATCTGATTGATGGTACCGATCAAAGTAGCAAATGTTAGCTGCGGATCTACTTTCTTGAATAATTTTTTGCGAATACCTTTTTCGATGATGCTCGTAATATTATGTGTATTTTGAGAAAAAATACCGATCACACGATTATGCATTTCTTCTCTCTGAGATACCAGCATTTCTTGTTGTAATACTTTATGAAATTGCGGATGTGATAAAAACCGTTCTACATAACCTTCAACAATTCTGTCCATTTTATCCAATTCATTCAGTGTTTTGTCCTGCTCTAATTCTTCAATTCTGCCCCTCATGAAGCTCACTTTGTGCTCTACCATTGCCTCGAATAGCTTGTCCTTGCTGCCAAAATAATAGTTTACCATGGCTAAGTTCACGTCGGCTTTTGCTGCGAGTTCACGAATACTCGTTCCTTCGAAACCTTTTTCGGAAAAGAGTTCTATGGCAGCATCAATAATATGTTCTTTTTTATCCAAACTCATCTTTTTCGCTATTTCGGGGGCGAAATTAAACAAATGTTTGAATTAAACAAACGTTTAATTAATTTTTTACAATTTCATTATAACAGCCCTTTTAAAAAAATGTTCGCCAATCATTCTTTTATTTTAAAATAGAAATGCTTTTGTTTTCTGTAAGTTTGATTCGTTCAAATCAATTCTATGCAACGTGTTTTTATTTTACTGATAACTATACTCGCGGTTTGCTCCGGAAATGCTCAAAAAAAATATTCCATTCCTGCTTACACGGCTTACGCGATGCCGGTTGAAAAAGAGGAAGATATTTTATTCAATAAAAAAGATAGCTCATTGATATGGAATGATTCCCATCAAAAAATTGAGTTTCATTTTAATAGTAGAAAACAAGATTCGATCAATATTAATTTATTTTTAAAAAGTAAAAGAGACAATAAGATAACCATTGAAACCAATGGAGAGAAATATGATCTGATTATTCCGCACAGTAAAATTTTTCAACTAATCAAGGGCCCGAAAGTTACTTATACATCTTCCGGATTTCATCGTATTACATTATCAGTTGATCATCCAATTAAAAAAATGCATACCAATATTCAATCTTTACAATTGATCAGTAATGATGAGGATATTCAATTCAATAAAAAATCTCGTCGTAATGCTGCATCTGTGCATTTAAGGTATCCTTTAAACGATACTAATAAAGTAGTTCAATTTTATAATGAGATAACCGTTCCCAAAGGATTTGATCCTGTTCATACTTATTATATGGCATGTGGTTTTGCAAGAGGTTATTTTGGAATTCAAGTGAATAGTGAAAATGAAAGAAGGGTCATATTTTCAGTTTGGGATGCAGGTAATGAAGCAGCAGATAGAAACAAAGTTGCCGATACTAATAAAGTTCAATTATTAGCAAAAGGTGAAGATGTAATTGCAGCAGGCTTTGGTAATGAAGGAACAGGCGGTCATAGTCATTGGGTATATCCCTGGAATACAGATACTACATATAAATTTTTGGTTACCATCATTCCTGATACCATCACCCAAACGACCATTTATACAGGCTACATTTATTTACCTGAATTAAGAAATTGGAAATTAATTGCCAGTTTTAAAGCGCCAAGAGATGGACATTATCTCAATCATTTATATTCTTTCAATGAAAATTTTGTTGGAGTAAATGGTCAGTTAATGAGAAAAGCTTTTTTCGGAAACCAATGGGTTCAACTAAATAATGGTAAATGGATTGAATTAACAGAAGCACAATTTACAGGAGATGCCACTGCCAAAGCATTTGACAGAACCGATATCGCAAGCGGTGTAGAAGCAAATAAATTTTATTTAATCAATGGTGGGTTTGATAATACTGTAAGTAAACTCGGATCAACTTATACTAGAACAGCAATTAAGCAACGCCCCATAGTTGATGTTACAAAAAATGTAGATAGTGTTGTTGAGTTTAAAAAAGAAATTGCTGAAATATATAAAGCAGTTGCGGATAAAAAAATTGATACCACAGGTTCTATCAATAATGTTTATTATCAAATATTGAAAGAAGGAGATGGTGAAAATGTTTTAATGACTGATACAGTAACTGTTTATTATAAAGGTTCTTTATTAAGTGATGGCTCCGTTTTTGATCAAACCAAAGAAGGTAAGCCAGCCACTTTTTCTTTAGGTAGATTAATTAAAGGTTGGGCAATCGGATTATCGAAATGTAAAGAAGGCGGTAAAATAAGATTGATCATTCCTTCAGCATTGGGTTATTCAATACGAAGCAGAAGCGCAGCTATTCCACCAAACAGCATTTTAGTTTTTGATATTGAAGTGTTAAAAGCTAAACATAGCTGATCATTCGAAACTATTTTTTGCTTTTCGTAAAATCTATTTCAGTTACTTGAATTAATCTTGTAATTGAAAAGTCTATCAATATGGTGAAGAATTATTTTTTGATTATTTTATTGCTATTATCCGTTTCAGTATCTGCACAAAACATTTGGCGTGCACAATTAATAAGAGAAGATGGTCATGTTATTGTTTTTAATTTTGAAGTAACTACAATCAATCAAAAGCCTGTTATTTATATCATCAATGCTGCTGAGAGAATTAAAGTTGATAAAATAAAACGTACTAGAGATTCCATATTTATTCAAATGCCTGTATTTGAATCTCAATTCAAAGCAAAAATTATTTCCAATAAAAAATGGGAAGGTGTTTGGATAAAAGGTGGCGCTGTGAAAGATGCGGTGATTCCTTTTGTTGCAGAAGTTTCTGATAAAAGATTTGATATCAATCAATCATCTAAACAAAATATTTCGGGTAAATGGGCTGCTACTTTTAAAAATGCCAAAGGGGTTGAAGAGCCTGCTATTGCTGAGTTTCAGCAGAAAGGAAATATTATTTCAGGATCGGTCTTAACAACAACAGGTGATTATAGATATTTAAGTGGTTCATTGAATGGCGATACATTATCTCTTTCCACTTTTGATGGTGGTCATGCTTTTTTATTTTCTGCAATAGTTAACAATGATCATTCTATCACGAACGGAAAATTTTATTCCGGTATAACTTTTTCACAAGATTGGTTTGCTGAAAAAAACGAAAACCCTGTTTTGCCAAATTCTTCTGCTATGTTTTTGAGGGCAGGTGAAGAACGTTTGAACTTTCGTTTTCCTGATTTGAATAATAAAATGGTTTCTATCAATGATGCAAGATTTAAAAATAAAGTAGTGAGGTCAGGGTGAGGTTAGAAC
>CAIRTF010000017.1 GCA_903881425.1 uncultured Chitinophagaceae bacterium
AAATATGCTAAACTGAGGAAACTGTATCGCTCGTAGATTTCGTTTGCAATTTTAAATAGTATGCCAAACTTATGGCTAAAACAAATATTACTAATCCATATTGCGTTTCTAAACAATCATCAATCATTAATGGAATGAATAATGTTATTGCAAGGCAAAAGGAAAATATATTTTTGGTGAACAACAATACAAAAATATAAATCATTCCAATTGAAAAAATAAGCATTCCAATTATTCCGCTTGCAACCAAATAAACTAACCACTCGTTCAAAGGATTCATGATTTCATATTCTTCAGATTGTGGACGATGAATTGCATACCATTTAATTATCTCTTTTCTCATATCGCCAAAACCTACGCCAATTAAGGGTTTGGAGCTGAAGATGTTTAAGCCTGCTTTGTAAGAAATTATTCTGTTACCATCGTCAGAGCCTTTTAGAAATTTTCCGTTGCTGTATTGTTCATAATCCCAAACAGCATATTGTATTCTGTTATGTAGCGTTGGAAAAATTTGATAAGTAATAGCGGCAATTATTATTATGGCAACCAATAAAATCAATCCTAATTTTTTACAAGAAGTAAATAAAAAACAAATGATAGCTGTAAGCAATGAAATATACAAACAAGCTAATCCTGTTTTTGCAGCAAGTAAATGCAAGTAGAAGAAAAAGAAAATCAATAAAATCAATCCTATAATTTTTTCTTTTTGATTGGATTGAATGAATAATTGCCAAGAAAGCAAAATCATTGTTATTACAATTAACCAGCTGGAGCGAATATGTTCATCATCTAAAAATGTTGGCATCACTTGCGCAATCAAATACGATTGATTGATTTGTGCTCGATTATTCAAATAATTAATTATCGTCCAACTACTTGCAATGCAAACAACAATGCTTAAAGTCCAAATTATTTTTTTAATTTCTTTTTTGGTAAAACCAGAACTTATCAATCCTACTGAAATTGTAAGCAACGGTAATTTTGTAATTAAACGTTGCCACCAGGTATTTGTATCAGAGCTCCACAATACAGAAATAAAAACAGGAAAAATAATTAATGCACTTGCTACAATCATTTTAGTTGCAATTAATTTATTTTGTCTATTGAAAAAAAATGGCAAAACCATTGCTGCAGAAAGCATTGACGTCATTGCACGACCGGAAATTATACCAATCAGGAACAATGTTGTTAGATACAATTGCCAATTTTGTTTAAAATTATTTTTCAACAAAGCATTCATTGAGCAACTAAATTCGCATTTACAAGTTACATTAGCAATTGATGTGGAATCAATTATTAAAAGAAATTAAAGAAGGCAATATTAAAGCATTAGCCCGTACCATTTCTCTTGTTGAAAATGAGTACGAAAATTATTTTCAATTATTGAAGGAATTGCCTGCATCATCTTCAAAAATTATTGGTATTACCGGTCCGCCCGGTGCCGGTAAAAGCACTATTACAGATGCGTTAATTGCAGAGATTGTTGCTCAAGATAAAAAAGTTGGCGTTTTATGTGTTGATCCTTCTTCGCCATTTAATTTCGGTGCATTATTGGGAGATAGAATTAGAATGAGTGAATGGTATAATCATCCCAATGTATTTATTCGTTCATTGGCAACACGTGGAAGTTTAGGTGGATTACATCCAAAAATAATTGAGATCGCAGATGTGATGAAAGCTGCTTTGTTTGATTATATCATTATTGAAACAGTTGGCGTTGGGCAAAGCGAAGTAGAAATTGCCGGCCTCGCAAACACAACAGTGGTGGTAGTTGTACCCGAAGCGGGAGATGAAGTACAAACCATGAAAGCAGGCTTAATGGAAATAGCGGATGTGTTTGTAATGAACAAAGCCGACAGACCCGATGCTGATTTATTTGTAAAGAATTTGCGAATGATGTTAATGCCGCATTCAACAAAAATTACCCCTGAAATTCCTGTTATTAAAACCATCGCATCTCAAAAACAAGGTGTAAAAGAATTGTTTGAAAAAATTTGTTTGCATTTGGATCATGTTGAAAGCTCGGATAGAAAATATTATCTGCTTGCAGAAAAAGCGTATCATATCATTCAACAATATCGAATGAAAAATGTTAGTAAAAGTGAACTAAAAAATAAAATTCAGGAAAACAAAGATTTCAATCTCTATCAATTCGTTCAACAATATTTATAAAATGCATTTACCTAAAATTTCAAAAACATCTCCTACAGCAGTGCAGGTGGTGAAAGAAAAAACATATTCTTGGTGTACTTGCGGATTAAGCGAAACCAATCCTATATGTGATGGTGCACACAAAGCCACAGACGAAATAAAAGCACTTGGATTTAAAAGTTTAAAGTTTACGCCTGAAGAAGATGGCGAAGTTTGGTTGTGCAATTGCAAGCAAACAAAAAATCCACCTTATTGCGACGGAAGCCATAAAACCTGTTCAATTTCTTTAGATTAAGGATAGTTTAATATATTGCCGCTTAATTATAACCCCTGTAACAACTAACTTATGAGAGATGCGGTTACCAACGCTTACATTCCAAAAGAATGGGAGACAGTAAATTGTCCGGTTTGTAATTCGGATAAATATTCCGAATATGAAAAATTCGGCAGCGATTTGCAATACATTTACGTAAAGTGTAGTAAATGTTCTCTCATATTTACCAATCCAAGACCCAAGTACGATCAGGATTATATCGATTGCTGTTACAGTTCTTATTATCAATATGCAGAAAATTTAACTGTAGAAGATTTGAATTCTGTTCGTGAATCTTCTTTGCAAACATTTAAAGAAGAGATTGACCATATTTCAAAATACGATAAACATAAAACAGCAGTATTGGATATTGGCAGTGCTATGGGAACATTTTTATTGGCAGCAGAAAACTATTATCCGGTAAGAATTGGTTTAGATGTTTCTGAACAAATGGCTTCTTTTGTTGAGAAGAATGTTGGTGTTAAAGTATTCATTAAACAGTTTGATGAATTTGAACATGAAAAGTTTTCACTCATTCACATGAGTCATGTTATTGAGCATATTCCTAATCCAAATGCATGGGTTGCAAAAGCAAGTGAATTATTGGTTGATGAAGGAATTTTGGTAATTAATGTGCCTAATAAATTTGGATTGAGTTACAGATTGCAACACCTCTTTTATAAATTAAAATTGAAGAAACAATTTTCTTCCTCATGGAACGATCCTGCAAGAACACCAGATCATTTATACGAGCCAACAATTGAAAGCTTTAAATATCTGTTATCTAAAAGTGATTTCGAAATTTTGGATTATTACACATACAGTAGAAAAGATCCAACTTCAAATAATGGCTTTATATCTAAATTGATGAACCGTAAGCTGCACTTAGGTTCTAACATTACATTTATTACGAGAAAGAAGAAAGCTTAATTTAATTTTCTTTCGTTTTTAAACCATCTGTAGGCAATAAAACCAATGATTGCAAAAGGCATTATCATTAAATAAACGATAGCGCCATTCAATGCTTTTGCCGGGCCTTCGCCTAATTGTGAGGCTGTTTTGGTGCAAATTGAACATTGTGCTATTGCACTAAAAGTGGTGAAAAGTGATAGTTGAAAAGTAAAGATTGCTATTAAAATTTTTTGCTTCATCGTTTTTATTTCGCTTCAAAGATAGGGTTGGAGCTGTTATTTTTTTTATCTTCCTGCTTCAACCAAAGACTTATGCAACACCGAAGACAATTTATTCAACAAGTGGGCTTATTAGCAGGTGCCTTTTCTGCCAATAGTTTATTTAATCAACTGCATGCTGCAAATATTGAAAAAGCCAATCAATCTAAACAACATTTAACAGCCGCAGAAGTTGCAAGTGACGAAGATTATTGGAGCATAATTCAACAAGCATATACGGTTAGTCCCGCAATAATTAATCTGAATAATGGTGGTGTTAGTCCTTCGCCAAGGGTGGTGCAAGAAGCTGTTGAGCGATATAATAAATTAACCAACGAGGGCCCATCTTATTTTATGTGGCGCATTTTAGATCAGGGAAGAGAACCTTTACGTCAAAAATTAGCAGAGTTAGCTGGTGTTAATGCAGAAGAAATTGCAATCAACAGAAATGCTACGGAAGCCTTGAATACAGTGATTTTTGGGCTGGATTTAAAAGCTGGTGACCATGTAATCGGCACTAAGCAAGATTATCCCAACATGATTAATGCCTGGCGTCAAAGAGCTCAACGTGAAGGCATTACGTACACACAAATCAGTTTTAATTTTCCTATTGAGAATGACGATGAGATTGTAAAAGCTTACGAAAATGCCATTACACCTAAAACCAAAATCATTCATGTAACACATATTATTAATTGGGTTGGACAAATTATGCCGGTGAAAAAAATTGCTGATATGGCACACA
>CAIRTF010000018.1 GCA_903881425.1 uncultured Chitinophagaceae bacterium
TACCGATGTTTATTTCAACAACAAGAGTGAGAAACTAAAAAAGATTTATAATATTCATTTGAAAGCAATCACAAAGAAATTAAATCTATCAGTGAAACTCAATGTTGGAAGTGCCAGACATACTTACGCCACAACCTTATTAAGGAATGGTGTTTCCAAAGATAGTATTAGTGAAATGTTGGTTCATTCAAATAGTATTGTCACCGAACACTACCTCGGAAGTATGGATCAGGAGAAGACATTTGACATCAATAAATGTGTTTTATAAAATCACGCCGGGTTTCACGCCAGGTAATAGTAAATCCAGTCAAAATAAATGGAAACCACAAATAAATCTATTTGAAATTGAATATAAATACAGATGTAGGATAATGGATGGAAAGTTATTTGAGCCCTTACAAGCAGAGGGTCGGCGGTTCGACCCCGTCAACTCCCACAAAGCCTTCGTATTATTGCGAAGGCTTTTTTATTTCAACCTTAGAATTATTTCTATAAAAAGAAAGTATTTATTTTTGCTACATGCCAATGGCTTTTGCAAATATTGCTACTAAAATCTCTGATAAAGAAGATATTTTGGTTTTAACTGAAACCAATCAACCTTTCAGCTTAATTGTTTGGAATGATGAAGTGAATACCTTTGAATGGGTGATTGAAACATTAATAGATGTTTGCGGACATACAGAGGAGCAAGCAGAACAATGTGCTTTATTTATTCATACAAAAGGTAAGTATGCAGTTAAATATGGCGAATACGATACTTTAAAACCTATGTGCGATGCCATTACCGAAAGAGGCATCGGTGCCACAATAGAAGAATTAGCTACTGGGAAATAATTATTAATTGACAATTAATAATTTCCAACTCATCATTATTAATTCAAATTCCTTTCATGCCTTTACATGTATTAGACGAAAAAAATTGGTTCCCTCCTGTTGAAGAATCATTACATGACGGATTATTGGCAATGGGTGGAGATCTAAGTCCGGAAAGGATTTTACTCGCCTACAAACAAGGTATTTTTCCCTGGTATGATGGTAATATTCCTTTATGGTGGTGCCCCAATCCAAGATTTGTTTTAATACCGGATGAGTTAAAGATCAGCAAAAGCATGAAATCTGTTTTTAATAAAAAAGTTTTCGAATTCACCATCAATAAAGCTTTTGAAGAAGTAATTCACTCCTGCAAAAAAATGGATAGAAAAAATCAGGATGGTACATGGATTAATAATGATGTGGAAGCGGCTTACATTGAATTACACAAACAAGGGTTTGCACACAGCGCTGAAACATGGTTTGACGGCGAATTGGTTGGCGGATTATACGGTGTTCGTTTAGGAAAAATATTTTTTGGCGAAAGTATGTTCAGTAAAAAAACAAATGCCAGCAAATTTGCATTTATTAATTATGTAAATGAATTAATAAAAGAAGATATTCAATTAATCGATTGTCAGGTGTACACCGAACATTTAGAAAGTCTTGGAGCCAAGATGATTATGCGGGAACAATTTATGCAAATACTGCATCACTTTATTTAACTGCCAATACCGTACATTTTCTCAACTTCTTTTACAATGCTTTCCATATCCTTGTCAACACCTTTCGCATCATAATTTTGTTTTAAACTTGTTCCGAAGAAAAAAGCAATGGATTGATACAACACCGCATTAAAGCTGCCTTTGTACTCATCTAAAATCTCGTAACAATTACTACCTGTTTCTCTGTCAATTAATTTCATCAATACTTTTCCCTGATAAATGGATAGATTGGTGAGTTTACTGGTAAACTCTTTTCGCAGGTCTTTTTCTCTGGAACGAATGATCGCTCTTCGTTTACTCTTTTCTTTTACATTCACCAATTTAGCGTTGATCTCATTCATGATCTTAGCTGCTGCTCTTGCATACGGATATGTAACATACACAGCATTGCGCAACCGAGTCCATTGTTCGTATTTTCTTTTTTGCTCTCTGGATAATTTTGATTGAACAGTGACTGTACCTAAATTAGTTCTGATGAGCGTATCTCCTTTTTTGGAAACATATCTTAATGCTTTTACACTATCCGTTTTTTGTGCAAATAAATTATTAGCAGAAATGGTGAATGAAATTCCTGCAAATAAAAGGATGATATTTTTTTTATTATACTGCACAAATAATAGATTAACCAATTTACATTAATGCTGCATTTGCAGTAAAAGTAACCTTAATCTGCTGTTAAAGATTTCTTTGATAGTCTCTGGTAGATGGACATTCCCAAGCCTAATGTCATCACAATTACTCCAATCCATAATACGTTAATCATTGGAAATTCATATACTTTTAAAGTAACCAAATCAGTTATTGCTCCACTTTCTTTAATACCAATTTCCAATTTACCGCTATTTTGATCCAAAACTTTATTAAATCTCAATGCTAGACTTTGTGAAACAACAGTATCGGGAATTTGTCTTAACGATTCTCCTTTAATAGCAATACCGGGAGAAGCTGTATATCTTTTACCTTCTTTTGAAATGATCGTAAAATCAAGAAAGACTGATAATTCATCTGCAGCAAATTTATTTTTCAGTGAATCAGGATTTTTTAATACTCTATTCAAGATCATAAACCCATTGCTGTAATACATCGTATCACCCACTTTAATTTCTCTGTTGCGATAAGTGGCTGTATCTACTCTGTTGTTTTCCTGATAAGCAGAGATATACACAAAAATATCTTTGTACCAATAATGTTTGGAAGATGGATTAGCAGAATAACCTTCCATTCCTTTATTGCCTTTGATCAAGTCAGGAAATAACTGAAATTGATCTTTTCCATCTTTAGATTTAAAATCAATTTGAAAAAATCTTTTTCGTTCAACAGTATTGAAAGTATCCGAAACATAAGTCACCATGTATTTGCCCATATCAGTTGGCAATCCTTTAAACAAAGTGATATTTTCTGCCGGATCTTCGTTCTTATCTTTTTTAAATACAGCAATACCGGTAGTATTTTTACTCAACACATCTTTCTTAGCCGATGAAATTAAAATACCTACCAATACCAATCCAAATCCAACATGTGCTACTGATGCACCTGCCACTTTAATTTTTCCTTTCAATACAATCCATATATAGCTTGCATTTGCTAAGACCGAATATACTGCAGCGAAAATAGCTACATGAATAGCAACTAGAAATCCAATTCCTTTTTTATCAAAATTAATATCACCAAATAAGCTGATGCAGAAACTGATTGCTATTGCAATAATTGTAGGAACAATTATCTTCTTTCCAAAATATCCTTTAGGAGTATCCTTGTATTTAAAGTATTGCGTAGTTGCAGTTAACAGACCTAAAATAATTGCAACAAATATTTGAATTTGA
>CAIRTF010000019.1 GCA_903881425.1 uncultured Chitinophagaceae bacterium
ATCAATATCATTTCACCGCACCCTTTCTGTAAATATTTTTTTAAAAAGAATGTAGTAAAATGGATCAAAACTGCTTACTCCAAAAAAATTATAGTGAATATTGATTGATAAATATCTTTACACTCGTGTGTGTACTTCTTCTCATTATGCCTTACCACAAAAAGAAAATAAATTTCATTTATCTTGCAGTATCATGGCAACAACAAAACCTTTAGTAGGCATTATCATGGGCAGCGACAGCGATTTACCTGTTATGCAAGCTGCTACTGAAATTTTAAAAGAGCTCAACATTAGTTTTGAATTAACGATCGTTTCTGCTCATCGTACACCTCAACGCATGATGGATTATGCAGGCAATGCTAAAGAGCGTGGATTAAAAGTAATTATTGCAGGAGCCGGTGGTGCTGCACATTTACCTGGAATGATTGCCAGCATTACTACTTTGCCTGTTATTGGTGTACCCATTAAATCGAGCAATTCTATTGATGGTTGGGATTCTGTGCTATCTATTTTACAAATGCCCAATGGTGTTCCTGTTGCAACCGTTGCATTGAATGCCGCAAAAAATGCAGGCATATTGGCTGCACAAATTATTGGCACTAATGACTTAACAGTTTCTGCTGCATTAAGCAAATACAAACAGACATTGAACAGCGAAGTATTGAATAAAGTAGAAAAATTGAAAGCTGACTGGAAGAATGAGTTTGATATTTGATTAATTCCCCCAGCATTAATGGTGGGGAATTCAAAATCCTATTTATTTAATTAATCACTCCAAATTTCTGCTCCAATCCTTTTGAGTGTTGATAAATCAATTGTAACCATTCTTTACCAAATTGCGCATAATAAGTAGAAAAATTTTCTTGTCGTTCCTGTAAACTATTATTGGGGAATAATGCTTGTTTTAATTTTTGTATCTGTCTTTGTTCAGCTTCAAATTTCTTTTTTTCAGTACGCAACATTTTCTTCTCTAATTCAGTCAGGTTCTTTAAAGCCCTTGCCTGTAAAGCTTTAGCGTGTTCTGATAAAGTAACATCTATCTCTGTTACAATATTTTGAATAGTTTGATACAGACTATTGGCTTCAGCGATTTCTTCCGTTAAATTGATTTGCTTGGTAGTTCTTTTGTTTACCAATGCATTCAATAAAAGAGTTTCTGATTGAAATAATTCCGGTATTGTAAATCCTAATTTTTCTGTCCTTTCTTTTTGTGCTGCATTAATCAATAAAAAAGAATTGCGCAATATCAACATCGGATAAGGTACCTGCACTGCCGCAAAAACTTTTTTCAATTCCAGCCAATAAGCTAATTCACCACCACCACCAATAAAAGCAATATTAGGTAATACCGTTTCCTGAAATACACCACGCAAAATAACATTGGCAGAAAACCTTTCCGGATGATTGTTCAGTTCCTTTAATATTTCTTCTTTACTAAATTCCAATTTCAAATTTGAAGCCTTAAACCTTAAACCATCTACCTCAATCCTTTCTCGTTTATCATTAATTAAATAAAATAAATTCAATTCTCTCCCCCCCGCCTGTACTTTATAATGCTTACTTAATTCATGAATAGTTTGTTCAACTGCTTTGTGTGAGAATTGTTCTGTCAATTCTTTTATTACAACAGACTCAAATGATTTTTTTAAAGTTGCATTGTCCGGTATCAATATCAATAAACCGAATTCAGCAAATAAATGATTCACTAATTCTAATGTTGCCTGCTGAATGGTTTTGTTTTCTGCATAACATTGCTTAAACAAATCAGTCAATTCTTTTCCATGCGGATGAATACCAATTTGCCCTTCAATGGAATGAATCAATTCAATGAAAGCCTTATCTACTTTCATTCTACCGACTGCTCCTGTTTGCTTGGTTTGCCAAACTAATTTTGTTTCGTTTAAATTAATAAATCCCAATTCATCCAGATCAGCATCTTCGCTACCCATGTAATAAACAGGAACAAAATGTTGATCATTTAATGATTCATTCAATACATCTGCCAATTTTATAGCATGAAGAATCTTATAAATAAAATATAAAGGACCTGTAAAAATATTTGGTTGATGTGCAGTGGTAATGGTAAATGTGTTTTCATTCAGTAAAGCATCTAAATTATCTTTTTGCTTTTTTGATAAGTCAATGCCTTTGTATTGTTCTGTTAATGCATGAACCAATAGAGCTCTGTCTGTTTTAAATGATTTTCTTGCCTGTATCGCTTGCTCAATACCTTTTACTGAAACTTCATACTGATAAAATGGCTGTAATTGTTGATTATGCTGCAAGTAATCAGTCACGATTGTAGAAAAATATCCGGTGCTTTCGTATGAAAGATTCATGAATTCGTTGTACATATAAAAAGTAAAAATACAACTTCGGTTGATGGAAATGCAAAACCAATATTTTCGAAATAGATAAATATATTAATCAAATCTATCCGGATCAAATGGCTTAATATTCACGCTCAGGGTTTGTTCATTCAAAATCTCATCTACTAATTTTCCTGTACCTGCGCCCAAACTCAATCCCAGCATGGAATGCCCAGTTGCCATTACTAAATTTTTCCAGCGTTTCGTTTTACCGATATAAGGCAATCCATCGGCAGAACAAGGTCTATATCCATACCAAACTTTATCCAACGAGGGAACAGGTACATCAAATTCAGGAAAAAATCTTTTTACCGAATTTAATAAGCCAATAACCCTATTCATTTTGGGTGGTGTTTTGGTTGAAGTGATTTCCATTGTACCACCAAAACGGATTTTATTTCCAT
Source organism: uncultured Chitinophagaceae bacterium (assembly GCA_903881425.1). Taxonomy (GTDB): domain Bacteria; phylum Bacteroidota; class Bacteroidia; order Chitinophagales; family Chitinophagaceae; genus CAILAF01. The sequence goes on from CAIRTF010000019.1 coordinate 2,774, forward strand.
CCATTGGTGTTAATGCCACTCTACCTTCAACCAATACTGCAGGATGATTGATCTTGTAAGGCGAATCTTCCAGCGTAATCGAATATCCTCTTCCGCCAACCAATGGAATATGAATATTTAATTTGCTTGCTAACGCTCTGCTCCATGAGCCTGTTGCCATTACTACAGCATCTGCATTGTAAGCGGAACTTTTAGTAAATACTTTTTTAATGATATTATTTTCTTTTTCAAATCCGATGACTTCTTCATTGGTTTGAATAATGACACCATTCTGTTTTAAATGATTTAATAATTGATGCATTAATTTTTGCGGATACAAATGTGCATCACAATTAAAATAAATAGCACCGATGCCATTGATTTTTGTCTGCGGTTCTTTAGCAAATAATTCATCCGCATTTAATAATTGTGTATCCGTTAAGCCTAATTGATGCGCTTTTTCAACTGTATGTTTGGCATGTTCCAAACTTTTTTCTGTTTGAAATATCTCTAACAATCCTTTTTGTTCATAAGAAAAATTGAATGCATTTTCTTTTGTCCAATCTTCATATTTCGCTTTACTTAATAAAGCAATATCTCTTAATGGTATCGCTGCTGCTGCTACTCTTTGTGGCGTGGCACTTTTGATAAACTTCAATCCCCAATCCATCAAACTCAAGCTGAATCTGGGTTGTACATAAAACGGACTGGTTGAATCCATCATCCATTTCAATCCTTGTTTAACAATACCCGGTGTGGCCAGAGGAATAAAATGACTCGGACAAACATAACCTGCATTTCCATAAGAACAGTTATCCGAAATATCTGTTTTATCAATTACAATTACATTATGCCCACTCTTTTGCAAATAATAAGCACTGCTTAATCCAATGATGCCTCCGCCAATTACAATTACATTCATTTTTTTTTATTTAGTCGGCTTTGCAAATATATTCAGCTTAGTTGTATTCAATTCTTTCAGTGAAAGAATTGCTCACTTGTACATTCTGTTCATTTATCAACCAATCAAATCACTTGAAATCCTAACGCATAAGGATCATCTATCGCATCAATGGAAATGGTATTGTATCCATAAATTTTTGCCCAGCCTTCAATACTTGGTCGTATTGCAGGTTTTCCATCCACCAATAATTCTTCTTCAATTCTTCCGGTAAATGTTGATCCGATGATGCTTTCATGAATAAATTCATCTCCTTTTTTCAATTTCCCTTTGGCATACCATTGCGCCATACGTGCTGAAGTGCCCGTACCGCAGGGACTTCGATCAATCGCTTTATCGCCATAAAATACGGCATTGCGTGCAGTTGAGTTTTTATTCAATACAGCACCTGTCCATAAGACATGCGTACAAGTGTGAATGGTTGGATTTTCAGGATGTACAAAAGAATATTTTTGATTGATGCGTTCACGAATGATCCTTGCCCAAGCAATTAATTTATCAGCACTATAATGTTCTAATCCTTTAAAATTTTTCTGCACATCTACAATCGCATAAAAATTACCACCATAAGAGACATCAAAAACCAGTTCGCCCAAATCAGGACAATCGATGGTTAAATCTGTAGAATCCAAATAAGCCGGCACATTCGTCAACTTTACAGATTTTACTTTTTTATTTTCTTCTTTGTATTCTATCAAAACCAATCCTGCAGGAGCTTCCATAAGAACAATACCTTTGGTTTTTGGAATAATCAATGCTTCTTCAATTGCAATGGTAATTGTACCAATGGTACCATGACCACACATAGGCAAACATCCGCTTGTTTCAATGAACAAAACAGCCACATCATTATTTATATCATGCGGCGGATATAAAATACTGCCACTCATCATATCATGACCTCTTGGTTCAAACATCAATCCTTTTCTTATCCAATCATATTCTTTTAAAAAATGTTGACGCTTTTCACTCATATCATTTCCCTCTAAAGCCGGCCCACCTTCTGCTACTAATCTTACCGGATTACCGCAGGTATGTGCATCAATACAATGAAATACAGCGCCGGCAAATCTATTCAGTGATGCATTAGGATATTTTTTTATGATGGGTTGTGTTAACATATAATTGACTTGTGCTAAACTTTAATCATTGAATAAATGGCTTTGTTTTGTAGATTTGAAATATCTAAATAACGATTGCCGATGGAAACTTACGGAAAAATATTATTGATTGCGATGCCTGCCTTTTTGATATTGGTATTAGGTGAAAAATTTTATGGTGTTTTAAAAGGAAGAGATACAGTGCGTAATATGGATATGATCTCCAGTTTAAGCTCCGGTATTACCAATGTAACAAAAGATGTATTGGGAATTGGCGTTGCGATTATTTCTTATGATTGGTTAGTAAAACATATTGCCATTGTACATATACAATCAACTGTTCTCGTTTATGTGATCGCTTTTATTTCATTAGACTTTGCCGGATATTGGGTACACAGAATTGCACATACATATAATTTTTTCTGGAACAATCATATTGTGCATCATAGCAGTGAAGAATTTAATCTGGCTTGTGCATTAAGACAAAGCATTTCTGTATTTGTAAAAATATTTGCCTTCTTATTATTGCCAGCTGCATTATTGGGTGTGTCTTCAAAAGTAATTGCAGTAGTTGCACCATTACATTTGTTTGCACAATTCTGGTATCATACAAGGCATATTAACAGAATGGGATTTTTAGAAAAAATCATTGTCACGCCTTCGCATCACAGAGTACATCATGCCATCAACAAAGAATATATTGATAAGAATTACGGGCAAATATTTATTGTGTGGGATAAATTATTCGGAACATTCACAGAAGAATCTCCCAACATACCGCCTGTTTATGGAATTACCAGACCGGTACATACATGGAATCCTATCAAAATTAATTTTCAACATGTATGGTTATTGATTAAAGATGCATGGCGTACTAAAAGCTGGAAAGACAAGTTTCGCATTTGGTTAATGCCAACAGGTTGGAGACCAACTGATGTTGCCGAAAAATATCCGGTGTATAAAATTGAGAATGTGTATTTTTTTGAAAAATACAACCCAGCTATTTCAGCCTCAGCTCAATACTGGTGTTGGTTTCAGCTAATTACAGTCTTATTATTCATCAGTTATTTATTTGGAAATATCGCTTCCATTAATCAAATCAATGCCTCTTATATTTATATCTATGGTGCATTTATTTTTCTAACCATTTATGCATTAACAGAATTAATGGATAAAAATCAATACGCTTTTATTCCGGAGATCATCAAAAATGTGTTGGGCATTTATATCATTACACAATTGGGAGGATGGTTCGGTGCTGATAAAGTTTTGCCTTTCATTAATGAAATATTGATGATTTATTTTGTTGCTTCAACGATAGTGAGTTTTTATTTCAGTTATGTATTTATGAAAGAAAAGACTTTGAATATTGCAGACTGATAAATAATTAAGCAATTTTATTTTTTGTCCATTCATTATTTACCATTCGCCAGATATTGAGTGGATTTTCATTCTTTAATTCATCCGGCAATACATCATTATTCCAATTTTGATAAGCAATAGGTCTTGCAAAACGTTTGATACCATCCGCTCCTACTGCAGTAAATCTGGCATCGGTGGTTGCAGGAAACGGACCACCATGCATCATACTTCTGCATACTTCAACACCGGTTGGCACTCCATTTAAAATGATTCTTCCGCAAATTTGTTTTATCGTATCAATTAAGGTTTGATTAGATTGAATATCATTTGGGGTTGCCATGATGGTTGAAGTTAATTGACCTTCGAGATGATTAGCCACCATCAACATCTCATTTTCATCCACACATTCAATCAATAAAGAATAAGGACCGAATACTTCCTGGTGTAACAATGAATTTTGTATAAAAGTTTTTGCATCCACTTTCGCAATCGTAGGTTCACCACTTATCGCATCAGCAGCTAATTTAGTTTTAGCAAGTAACGCTACATTACTTTGCTGCAAAGCATTGGCACGTTTTTCAAAAAATGCTTTTGCAATGCCTGCATGTAACATTTTAGCAGGTGCAATATGTTCAATTTCCGATTGTAATGTTGTTTGAAATTGATTCAATGCCTCACTTTTAATTCCTATGATCAATCCCGGATTGGTACAAAACTGTCCAACTCCCAATGTAACAGAAGCAGCATATTGTTTGGCAATATCATTGGCAGATTGAGCTAATTTTTCCTTCAATAAAAAAACAGGATTCACACTTCCCATCTCTGCAAATACAGGAATAGGTTCTTTGCGTTGATTGCCCCAATCGAATAATTGTTTACCGCCACTAAAAGAACCGGTAAATCCAACAGCTTTAACCAATGTGTGCGTAACCAATGCCTTGCCCACTTCAAAGGAAGCTCCATGAATATGCGTGAACAAATGTTGAGGCATATTATTTTTTGCAATAGCACGATGAACAGCTTGTGCAACTATTTCAGAAGTTTGTGCATGTGCCGGATGCGCTTTAATGATAACGGAACAACCTGCTGCCAATGCACAAGCCGTATCTCCACCGGCAGTTGAATAAGCAAATGGAAAATTACTTGAACCAAAAACAACAACAGGACCTAATGGTATCAATGTTTTTCTGATATCGGGTTTAGGTGGATTTTTATCAGGGATAGCAGTATCGATTCTTGCATCCAACCAATCTCCATTTTCACAAGCATCTGCATAGCTTGTCAGTTGATAGATTGTTCTTGCTCTTTCACCTCTTAACCTTGCTTCAGGTAAATTGGTTTCATTCATGGCGGTTTGAATCAGTTCATCACCGCACAATTCTAATTCAATGGCAATAGCACGCATTAAATCGGCTCTTTGCTTTAACGAATATTTTCTATACTGCTGAAATGCCTGATAGGAATGACTTACAGCGACATTAACTTCTTCGATTGTAGCGTCTTTGAACATGTTAGTACCGGAATTAAATTTTGATTGAGAGATAATCAGGTAATGATGGCCGAGTTGCAATTCCATCATGAATAATTTTCAAGATTCTTTTTCTTTCATCTCCCTCCAATGCCAATCTGGGTGATCGAACAATTTCATTGCCAATACCTGTTTCTTGTTCTGCCAATTTAATATACTGTACTAATTTTGGATGAATGTCTAATTCCAACAATGGTAAAAACCAACGATGAATTTTTAATGCCTCTTCATTTCTTCCGGCTTTTACCAAACGATAAATAGCCACTGTTTCTGCCGGAAATGCACAAACCAATCCTGCCACCCAACCTACTGCACCCATCAATAATGCCTCCATTGCAATAGTGTCCACACCACATAATATTTGATAACGATCACCAAATCGATTGATCATTCTCGTTACATTGGTAATATCTCTGGTTGATTCTTTAACGGCTGTAATATTTTTAGCTGATTGCAATTCATCAAACATTTCCAATGTAACATCGATCTTATAATCAACAGGATTATTATAGATCATGATCGGCAAATCTGTTGAAGCAGCAATCTCTTTAAAATAAGTAACAGTTTCTCTGTGATCACTTTTGTATCGCATAGGTGGCAATAACATCAATCCTTGTACACCCCATTGTTTTCCCAATGCAGCCTGATGAATGGCATCACGAGTAGAACCTTCCGCAATATTTAATACCACCGGAATTTTTCCATTTATCTTTTCAATAGCAAATTTTACCAATTGCTCTTTCTCGGAAATGCTTAGTACACTTGCTTCTCCCAATGTGCCGCCTAAAATAATGCCATCTATACCGGCTGCAATTTGTGCATCTAAGTTTTTTTCAAATAAAGCCAGGTCTAATGTATCATCCTTAGTAAACTTAGTGGTTAATGCAGGCATTACACCTTTGAATTGAAAACTCATATAATTGTTTTAATAAAATAAAGATAATTAAAACTGTTTCGATTAAATAACAATTCCTGTCAACGTTTTGATAGCCGCAACGTGACAGGAATTAAATCAATACTTAAAACTTATTCAACAATTTCACCTTCAATATCGTAATCGTATGCTTTGGTAATTTTTACTTTAACAAAATCACCAATGGTTAATTTCTTTTTGGAATGAATCACTACTTCATTATCTACTTCCACACTATCAAATTCAGTTCTGCCTAAATATCTTCCTGCTTCTTTTTTATCAATGATCACTTTTAATATTTGTCCAACTTTCTCCTGATTCTTTTCTAAACTGATCTCTTGTTGTACTTCCATGATCTCTTGCGCTCTCAACTCTTTCTCTTCCGGTGAAACATTATCTGCCAATTCATGAGCTGAAGTATTTTCTTCATGACTGTATTGAAAGATACCCACTCTGTCAAATCGATGTTCCTGTAAAAATTGCTTTAATTCTTCTACGTCATCCTGTGTTTCTCCGGGGAAACCGGCAATTAAAGTGGTACGCAAACAAATACCGGGAACTCTTTCGCGTATCTGATGAATCAGTTCACTCATCTCTTCTCTGGTAATATTTCTTTTCATTGCCTTCAGCATATTATTACTTGCATGTTGCAAAGGCATATCGAGATACTTACAAATATTATCACGTTCACGCATCACATCCAATACTTCCAGAGGAAATTTTGATGGATAGGCATAATGTAATCGAATCCATTCAATTCCTTTTACATCTGCCAATGCATTTAATAAATCAGGTAATGAACGCTTTTTATACAAATCCAATCCGTAATAAGTTAACTCTTGTGCAATGAGCATGATCTCTTTAACGCCTTTCTGCACAAGGGTTTCAGCTTCCTTCACCAATGCTTCAATAGGTTTACTTATATGCTGACCACGCATTAAAGGAATGGCGCAAAAAGAACAAGTTCTATTACAACCTTCACTGATCTTCACATATGCATAATGTTGCGGCGTGCTTAATAAACGTTCGCCCAACAATTCAGATTTATAATCTGCATCAAATTGTTTTAAGATGAGTGGCAATTCCATGGTACCAAACCAGGCATCCACATCCGGAATTTCTTTTTCCAGATCACCCCGATAACGTTCGCTTAAACAACCTGTAACATATACTTTATCTAATTTGCCTCTGCGTTTTAATTCCAATTGATCCAAAATAGTATTGATGCTTTCTTCTTTGGCTTTATCAATAAATCCGCAAGTGTTTACTACTACAATATTGTGATCGAGTTTTTTATTCTCATGCACCACATCAATTTCATTGGCAGCTAATTGTCCGCTCAACACTTCACTATCCACTAAGTTCTTACTGCAACCTAATGTGATGATGTTAACCTTATCTTTCTTTAATGTTTTTGATTTCATTTATACTGCTTAATATTTTCAACAATCTTCACTGCATGCTCTCTTGAATTTTCAATAAATAGTTTGTGTGTATTCATGCCACCGCAAACAACACCTGCTAAGTAAATACCTGAAACATTGGTCTCATGTGTTTCTTCGTTATAGGTTGGTTTTCTGATATCATCATTTGATAATTCAATCCCCATTTTTTCTAAGAAACTAAGATCGGGCTGATAACCTGTTGCAGCCACTACCCAATCATTGTCAATATGTTTTATTCCTTCGGGTGTTTGTGTAATCACTTCATCTTGTTTTATTTCAATAACAGATGAATTAAAATATGCTTTGATAGAACCTTCCTCAATCCTATTCACTATATCCGGTCTTACCCAATATTTCACTCGTTTTCCAATTTCATTTTCACGTATCACCATGGTTACAGTTGCACCTTTGCGCCAGGTTTCCAATGCGGCATCAACGGCAGAGTTATTTGCACCAACCACCAATACTTTTTGAAATGCATAAAAATGAGGATCCTGATAATAATGAGTAACCTTCGCTAAGTTTTCTCCCGGAACATTTAATAAATAAGGCAACCCGTAAAAGCCTGTTGCAATAATGATATTCTTTGTTTGATAAGATTGTTTGGATGTAACTATAGTAAAATTATTTTTTTGACCATTCACCTTTGACCATTCACTTTTAACCTCACTAACTTCTTCAAACAAATGAATATTTAATGGAGAAGATAATGCCACTCTCCTGTAATATTCCAAGGCTTCATTTCTGGTAGGTTTTGCATTATTGCTTACAAAAGGAATACCGCCAATCTCTAATCTTTCTGAGGTAGAAAAGAAAGTCATGTTTTGCGGATAATGATACAATGAGTTTACCAAACAGCCTTTCTCCAATATTACATAACTTAATCCTTTCGCTTTTGCCTCTAAGCCACAAGCCAACCCTATCGGACCTCCGCCAATGATGATGATATCGTAGGTTTGATTATTCATTTTTTATAACACGAATTTCTGCGAATTACACGAATTGTTTTTTCTGAAACTTTTAAGTTAATTCTTTCTCTTTATTTATGTATCTCACTTGTAAAATGAAATTGTATATCCGGATTATTGGTGATCTCTGTATTTAAGAACCATTCACTTTGCGCTAAATAAACAGGGTTACCATCTTTATCTTCTGCACTGTTCATTTGTTTAAAACGCAAAAAGTCTTCTAACTTTTTTTCATCTTTACTCGTTAACCAACATGCTTTATAAAAAGGCAATGTTCTGAATTCACATGCTGCACTGTATTCATGTAATAAACGATATTGAATTACTTCAAACTGCAAATCACCCACACAACCAATGATCTTTTTATTACCGCCATGTTGCGTAAATAATTGCGCCACACCTTCATCGGTTAATTGTTGAACACCTTTCTCTAATTGTTTGGTCTTCATCGGATCCTTATTCACCAATTCTTTAAATATTTCGGGTGAGAATGTTGGAATGCCGGTGAAATAAAAATTCTCTC
>CAIRTF010000020.1 GCA_903881425.1 uncultured Chitinophagaceae bacterium
AACGAAAAAGATATTAGCTTCACTTGGATCATGTTAGGAATTTTAGGAGTAGCAGTATCAACTTTTTTTATCACGTTTTTTATTTTCAATACTTCATTAGTTGTTGCTCTTGCAGCATCAACAATTTTAATTGTTCTGGCATTTTTCTTCGGTGCAGTTTCAGGATATTTAGTTGGAATAATGGGTTCAAGTAATAACCCGATTTCAGGATTAACATTAACAACTTTAGTGATTACAGCTTTACTTTTAGTTGCTCTAGGTGTTACCGGACAAGAAGGTGTTGCATCAGTTTTAGGTGTTGCTTCAATTGTTTGTGTTTCGGCTGCTGTTGCAGGAGAAATGTTACAAGATTTAAAAGCCGGACATATACTTGGTGGTACTCCTTGGAAAATGCAAATTGGTGATATCATCGGTGTTGTTTTAGCAGGTTCTGTGATGTTTGGAGTATTGATCATTTTAAATGAAGGTGATATAGCTAAAGGAATAAAAGATGGGTATGAAGGTGGATTTGGTTCGAAAAATTTATCAGCACCACAAGCAAGTTTGATGGCGATGTTATCAAAAGGAATTGTGGGCGGACAAATGGCATGGCCATTAATTATTGTTGGAATGCTGATGGGACTTGGATTCATTTTGATGCAAGTAAAAAGTCCAATGCTTGTGAGTGTTGGAATGTATTTACCACTCGAAACAACTTTCGCTATTTTCTTAGGCGGAATTGTAAAAGGAATTGTTGAAATGGTGAACGATAGAAAGAAACACAACGATGCACAAAAAGCAAGAGTTGAAAATACTGGAGTTCTATTGGCATCCGGATTTATTGCCGGTGAAGCATTAATGGGCTTAGTATTCGCATTATTTTATTTCCTGGAAATTCCGGTTCCGGAAATTTTTAAAGAACCATCATTCTTGGTAAGCATTTTAGTATTGGTAATTATAGGATATGTGTTGGTGAATGTTCCTATAAAAAATGCAGGAAGACCAGACGAACCTGCTCCACCAACTGCTAATTTCTAATTCTTTCTCTCGCAGATAACGCAGACAAGCGCAGATTTTTTTTCTGCGAAAATCAGCGTCATCTGCGAGAAATTTTTTAATTATGTCTAAATCAAAAAAAGAAGAAATCAATTACCTCGAACTTACACCTGAATGTATTCATGGCTTTGAGATGAGAGAAAATAAAAAAGTTGCCATATTAATTCCACGATTTACAAGTAAATTTTTTGGAAAGTATTTATTGCCTTTACTAAAAAATAAATTCATTCCACTGAAGCTTGATGAATTGGGTTCGGAAACATGGTTATTGATTGATGGCAAAAAAAATGTTCAAAATATTTGCGATGCATTATCGGAAAAGTTGGGTGAAAAAATTCATCCCGCTGAAGAACGTGTTACTTTGTTTTTAACAGACTTATACAAAAATAAATTTATCAAATTTAACGAACTACATAAAAATTAATTAAATGACAAGAGTATTAGGAAGCCTGAATCCACAGGAAGTTTGGAGCATTTTTGAAGATGTGTGCGCAGTACCGCGTCCTTCAAAACATGAAGAAAAAATTCGCGAATTCATTTTGAATTTTGCAAAACAAAACAACATCGAATCTTATGTTGACAAAGCCGGAAATGTAATCTTGCGCAAACCTGCAACTCCTGGAAATGAGAATATGAAAGGTGTGGTAATGCAAAGCCATATGGACATGGTTCCGCAAAAAAATAATGATACCAAACATGATTTTTTAACTGATCCAATTGTTCCACGAATTGTTGGCGAATGGGTTCATGCCACAGGAACAACATTGGGTTCGGATAATGGAATTGGGATGTGTGCATCAATGGCAATCATGGCTGCAAAGAATTTGCAACATGGTCCGCTTGAGTGCTTAATTACGATTGATGAAGAAACCGGAATGACCGGTGCATTTGAATTGGAAGGTGGTATTTTAAAAAGTGATATTCTTTTAAATCTCGATTCAGAAGATCATGGAGAAATTTTTATCGGTTGTGCCGGTGGTGAAAATACTGTTGCAAAAATAAATTACAAACAAGAAACTCCGGATGTAAATTCAGCAGCATTTACCATTGCAGTAAAAGGTTTGAAAGGTGGTCAC
>CAIRTF010000021.1 GCA_903881425.1 uncultured Chitinophagaceae bacterium
CAAAGGCAAATTAGATGAAGGCGAAAACATTGAACAATGTGCTGTGAGAGAAATAAAAGAAGAAACGGGAATTAATAACGTAGAATTAGTGAAATTTATTGGTATCACCCATCACGAATATTTTGATCAATGGTTGAAAGAGACTGTAATCAAAGAATCACATTGGTTCTTGATGCAATCATCCTCCGGAGAGAAATTAATCCCTCAAACCATTGAAGATATAACCGAAATAAAATGGATGAGTGAAAATGAGATAAAAGATGCTTTAAAAAATTCTTATCCGAGTATTGTGGAAATTATTTCTGCTGCAAACTTTTAATAACTGCTTCAGGTAAAAATGGAGAAGCATCACCACCATTGCGTAAAATATCACGAACAATGGTTGAAGCTACTGAAGTATATTTTGGTTCACCGGTTAAGAAAACCGTTTCAATAGTTCTATCCATTGTTCTGTTAGCATCGGCAATAGATTTTTCATATTCAAAGTCACTAACAAAACGTATTCCGCGTAATATAAAATTAGCGCCAATCTTTTTACAATAGTTGACAGTTAAACCTTCAAAAGTTACACTTTCAATTCTCGGTTCATCTTTGTAAATTTCATTAAACCATTCCATTCTTTGCTCTGCACTAAACATGGGATATTTAGAAGAATTAACACCAATGCCTACTACAATTTTATCGAACATCGGCAATGCACGGTTAATAATATCTGTATGCCCTAATGTTACGGGATCAAATGTGCCGGGGAACAAGCAAATTCGTTGCATGATGAAGTTTTAATTTTCTCTATTCGCTAACAAATATAATACAGCCATTCGAACGGCCACCCCGTTTTCTACCTGATTCAAAACAATTGAATAAGGCCCATCAGCAACATCGCTGTCTAATTCTACACCTCTATTGATCGGTCCAGGATGCATGATGGTAATTTCTTTACCTAAACTTTCTAACAATCTTCTGCTGATGCCATATGCCAAATTATATTCCCGCAGAGAAGAAAATAAAGGTTGATTTTGTCTTTCTAATTGAATACGCAACACATTAGCCACATCACACCATTGCAGGGCTTTCTTAATATCATATTCCACTTTCAAACCAAATGCTTCAGTAATATATTTTGGAATGAGTGTAGGTGGACCTGCAACAATTACTTCAGCTCCCATTTTTTTCAACAAATAAATATTGCTCAATGCAACACGGCTATGCATGATATCACCAATGATCGCCACTTTTAATCCTTCTAATTTTCCAAACTTCTCTGTCATGGAAAGTGCATCCAGCAAGGCTTGTGTAGGATGTTCGTTGATGCCATCACCCGCATTTACAATAGCCGCAGGAATATGTTTAGACAAAAAATGTGGAGCCCCGCTGGCACTATGCCGCATCACTACCATATCCACTTTCATACTGAGAATATTATTTACAGTATCGAGTAAAGTTTCTCCTTTAGCAGCAGAAGAGCCACTCGCAGTAAAGTTGATAGTATCGGCACTTAACCTTTTTTCTGCTAATTCAAATGATATTCTGGTACGTGTTGAATTCTCGTAAAATAAATTAACAATGGTTATATCGCGTAATGATGGAACTTTCTTTACAGGTCTTTGTAAAACATCTTTAAATTGAGCAGCAGTAGAAAGAATTAATTGTATATCCTCTTTGTGAAGGTCTTTTATACCAAGTAAGTGTTTGGTAGATAGTCTCATTAAAAAACGAAATTAAGGAATCTGATTACAAGTAGCAAGTTTCAGGTAACAAGTTTATTTTAACATCAAATCAACTCTACAGATTCTCTTCCATCTTTCTCTTTCCAATTCACTTTTACTTTTTGTGAACTGAAGGTATCGATGGCTCTTCCCACATAATCCGGTTGAATGGGGAATTCTCTGCTAAATCTTCTGTCAATCAATACACATAAGCCAACTTTAGCAGGTCTGCCAAAATCAAGCAGGGCATCCAATGCAGCACGAATGGTTCTTCCTTTATATAATACATCATCAATGATAACCACATTTTTATTTTCTATGCCAAAGGGAATATCCGTTTTATTGGGCACATGTAATTCTTTACGAATATCATCCCGGTAAAAAGTAATATCCAATTTGCCATATTGAATAGAAGCAGGTGGTATCAACTGACTTAATTCGTGAACAATTCGATCGCTCAAATGCACGCCACGTGGCTGTATACCAATAATCACAGTATCTTTCAACTGCAAATAATCTTCCAATATCTGATGGGCCAATCGCTTTACTGTCAGCGAAATTTGTTGTTCGGATAAAATGGTTTTCAACTCAAAACTTTTGCATAAAAATAGAGCGTTTATAAATACCAATCAATTGAATTATTTTCGACGCTTCAATGCTGCAATTACAGTCCATATCATTGGTGCACTTCAGAAACTATGTACAAAGCGATTTTTCTTTCGAGGAAAGAGTAATTGCATTATGTGGTAAGAATGGCGTTGGTAAGACCAATTTCTTAGATGCCATCTATTATTTAAGTTTTACTAAAAGTTATTTTTCCAGGCCTGAAAGCCAGTCTGTACATCATGGTTTACAAGGCATGCGCATTGAAGGGGATTATTTATTGAATAATAAAAAGATAAACATCAGATGCATTGTTCGGGAAACCAACCGAAAAGAATTCTATTTTAATGCAGATGAATACAAGCGTTTTTCAGAGCATATCGGCAAAATTCCCTGCGTGATGATTGCACCGGATGATGTAGCATTAATTACCGGTAATAGCGAAGAAAGAAGAAAATTTATTGATACTATTTTATCGCAATGCAATACAAATTATTTACAATGGTTGATTGATTACAATAAAATTTTGCAACAAAGAAATAGTTTATTGAAAGCTGCAGCAGAACATAATCTTTTAGACGAATCTTTATTGGAAACTTTAGATGACCAATTATCAGAAAAAGGAGAACTAATCTTTAAAGAAAGAAAAGAATTTTTATCTCATTTTATTGTATCAGTTAAAAAGCAATATCAATACATTGCACAAAAAAATGATCATATAAGTATTGAATATGATAGTCAGTTCTTAACTGCTTCGATGAAAGAGTTATTACAATCCAATCGACAAAGAGATCTGTATCTGCAAAGAACAGGTTGCGGCATTCATAAAGACGATATTACTTTTTTAATGAAAGGTCAATCCTTTAAAACCCTTGCCTCGCAAGGGCAACGTAAAAGCTTATTGTTTGCATTAAAGCTGGCTGAATTTGAAGTATTAAAGCAACAAAAGCACATTACTCCTATTTTATTATTGGATGATGTGTTTGAAAAATTAGATGCAGAAAGAATGCATCATTTATTACATAAAGTTTGCGTGGAAGAAAACGGACAAGTTTTTATTACTGATACAAACAGAGAAAGATTGGCTGAATCACTAAAAGAAATTAAAGTGCCATTTCAGTTGATTGAATTATAAATTATCTTTACCACATGAGTGAATATCATATCGGCGATGCATTAAAAGGCTTTATCAACAAAAGCAAGCTACGTAATGGTTTGCTTGCCGTTCAAATTGAAGAAGTATGGGAAAAATTAATGGGAAAAACAATTGCCAAATACACTGATAAGATCGAGATCATTCATCAAACATTGTTTATTCATACAGCTGTTGGTCCGTTAAAAAATGAATTACTCTTCCAAAAAAAATTAATCATAGAAAGGGTCAATGAAGCTTTCGATGAGAAAGTAATTTCAGATGTAGTGATACAATGATTAAATCCAATAATAAAAATTTTCTTTTTGTTGATGTTGTTTCTGCTCCTTACTTACACCGGTTTCGTTTTCATGTACAGATTCTTTTAATAAATCATTTAATGTAATAACGCCTTTAAATTCATGACCCGCAAACACAGGCAGATAAAGGGTTTTGAATGTGTCCATCAGTTGCATGCACTTAAATGCAGAATCATTGTATTCAACGGTTTGAAAATCTTTACACATAATATCTCCAATTAATAATTCATCCGAATGTTTGCCAACCAAAATAACTTTCTGTGAATAATCTTTCTCAGTCATGATTCCTTCAAAACGATCATCATCCATTACAACTACATAACTATTATTTGTGCTTTTCATTAATGATAAAGCATCAATGACTTTAGCTTTTGCACTGATATAATTAAACGCAGATGCTTTGGCAGCTAAAATTTCTTTTACTGTTTTCATAATGTTGGGTTTGAGATGAAGAAAAGAAATAGGCAACTTGAAAATCCAACATTTATTCTAAAAATAAAATGATTGTTATCAGTTTTGTTAATTCGTTTTCTTGTTGTGAAGAAAAAAATCCATTAATTCAAATATTGCAGATGCGATGTAGCATCAACAAAACTGAATTTATCAATAATAGTAGCTTCCTGCATGATGAAATAAGTAGGAACCACTCTGGCAGCGGTTTTTATAACAGTTGCATCACATTTTAAAATAGTGTTCTTTTCAAATAAAAAAGCGGCTTTGTTTGCATCAGCAGTTACAACAAATACGGGAATATTTTTTTGCTTGGCCACTTTTACAATTTCTGCAAATTGCCGTTGCCATTCATTTACATTATCAAAATCTTTAGCAAACAATAAAATGTACTTATCTTTTTGTGAAAGAATTTCTTTTGTTGAATCATTTCCGCTTAAAGTTTGCAAAGCAAAGTCAACAATTTTTGGAACACTATTTCCTGCTCGTACTAATTTTTGATAACGGTCAACATACTCATAAGTACTGTCAAAATCATCGGGAAAATGGCTCTTATCAAACTCTATTATCTTCCCATTTTTTTTATATTTGAACACAATTGAAAAACTGTCAGAAACCGCTCCGGCAGGCACTTTCATTTCATTTAAAATATTATTTCCTTTCTTATAAGGTAAGCAATCAATAAAAGGCAAATGAGTTAAAACAAATGATTGTATACCAATGGTAAGCATAGCACTTATTACTACAATAGAAAAAGAAATCTGTTTTCTGAATGGGCGTCTGATTTTTTGCCCACTGTACAGAATAAAAACAATCATCAACAACAAAGCAACATCTTTAAAGAAAGTTGCATTACCAGATAAAGGAATACAATCGCCAAAGCAGCCACACTCTTTTATTTTACCGCTAAACAAAACATAGGCCGTTAAAAAAGTAAAGAAACCAATCAACAATAATAAAAATCGAATAGTTAATTCATATCGCCATCCAACCACTAAAGACAATCCGGCTGTTACTTCCAACACATTCATTACAATTGAAAATGATAACGCATAATGATCGAATAAATGCCATCCCCATGCATCAAAAAATTCGAGCATTTTATAACTTAATCCCAATGGATCATTGGCTTTTATTAGTCCGGAGAAAATGAAAAGCAAGCCTACAATCCATCTGCATATTTGTAACGAAATTTTCATGACTGATGTTTTCCTTCCAGGATCAATATCAGCGCAAATACGCTGTAGTTAAGGATATCCACATAATTGGCATCAATACCTTCGCTAATAATGGTTTGTCCATCATTCACTAATATTTGTTTGATACGCATCAGTTTCATTAAGATAAGATCAGCAAAACTTTCCTGGCTCATATCACGCCAAGCTTCACCATAATCATGATTTTTATCCATCATGGTCGATTTAGCAAAGGCAATATACTTATCATATTCATTACTTACCCATTCAACAGAAAGCTCTTCTACTTTGGGATCATTCAATTGCAATTGAATCAATCCAATCACTGCATAATTGATAATGCCTTTAAATTCTGAAGTAATATCATCTCCAACTTTTTGTACTTGCTTATCTTGAATGGTTCTGATACGTAATGCTTTAATAAAAATCTGATCAACAACCGAAATAGTTCTCAGCACTCTCCATGCAGTTCCATAATCTTTTGTTTTTTTAATGAAAATATCTTTGCAGGTTTTAATGGCTTCGTCGTATTGAATATTCGTTTGGCTCATGATTAATTGATTCTGTAAGTCTATCTTTGATGTTGTTGCAAGATAATTGAAACTCTACAATGTTTACACTCCATTGCAAAGAAAGAATATTGAAAATTGATAGCCCCATTGTAATGGGCATTATCAATATTACACCCGATTCTTTTTATAAAGAAAGCCGACAATTCAATGCTGATAAGGCTTTACAAAAAGCGGAACAGATGATTGAAGAAGGTGCGAGTATTTTAGATATTGGCGGACAAAGCACCCGCCCAAATAGTGATTTGATAGATGATGATGATGAAATGAGAAGAGTGTTACCTGTAATTGATTTAATCAGAAAAAGATTTCCTGAAACATTTATTTCAATTGATACCTTTTATGCTTCAGTTGCAAAGCAATCTGTAGATGCCGGTGCAGATTTAGTGAATGATATTAGTGGGGGCAAGATTGATGGAAACATGTTATCAACTGTTGCCTCTTTGCACATACCCTTTATTTGCATGCACATGAAAGGAACACCTCAGAATATGCAACAACAAGCTGTTTATGAAAATGTAACCAAGGAAGTTTCTGTTTATTTTGACGAGAGAATAAAAGCTTGCAATGATGCAGGTATTGATGATATTATTTTAGATCCCGGTTTTGGGTTCAGCAAAACGATTGAGCATAATTTTCAATTACTAAAAGCATTCAATAGTTTTAAATACTTTCAAAAGCCTTTACTGTTGGGCATTTCAAGAAAATCATTTATTTATAGAAGTTTAGGTATTACACCCGAAGAATCTTTGAATGGCACAACAGTTTTGCATACTATAGGATTATTGAACGGAGCAAATATTATCAGAACGCATGATGTAAAGGAATGTATGCAAGCTATTCAACTGATAAAATCTTATGGACAATAAAAAAGTCTATCAAAATTTGATAGACTTTTTATTTAGAGAAGAATATGCTTAATGTTGAGCCTTTGGCTTTAATCTTAATTCTTTACGCAAACTTGAATCCGGGATATGCGGATTGGCAGGTGGCGGAGGTGGTGCATCTGCAATACTTTTTACAGATACTTCAAAAATCAAATTACTGAAGGCCGGAATTACAGGAGGATTTCCTTGCGGACCATAAGCCAACATTGCCGGAATAAATACTCTTCCTTTACCTCCGGTTGCAAATGCTTTCATCCCATCACCCAATCCTTGTATAATACCCTGAGCGCCAATTACAAAATTAAGTGGCGGAGCACCTGCTGCACTTGAATCAAACACTTTTCCTGTTTTAAGAAAACTACCTTTATACTCAATGCTGACAGATTTTCCTGAATCGGCTTTAGCACCTGTTCCGGGATTTTGCACTTCTACAAAAACACCAGAGGCAGTCTTTTCGGTTTTGATGCTTTTTTCTTTCAAATATTTTTCAATAGCACTTACTTCTCTCTGTTTTTCAACATCTAATTCTTTTAAATAATCTGCATTCACCTCTTTTTCATTGGTAAATGATTTCAGAATTTCTGCCCTACCTTGAATGGTTCTTCCTTTTGCAAATATTCTATTGTATTCAGGTATCATACCCATTTTCTTCAGTGTATCGATACTCATTACAAATTCTATTTTATCACCCACAGCACAATCCATTAATATTTCTGTGAAGTTATGTTTGCCCAACCTTGCTGTATCGATCATTGTATATGCAGGAATATGCTCGTAAGAAGAATTCAATACAGTATCCTTCTTGGTACTTTTGTCAACAAGACCAGGAACGGTATATTCCACATTGAGTTTTAAGAATTGACCTTGTTTAATTTTTTCTTTACTGCCTCCACTAATGATTTTATAGGCAAGTCCGGTTTTAGTTTTATCGTATTGATGACAGCTTGCCAATAATACAATTGCGCTTAATAAAAGTGTACTGATTTTCATGTTTTGTTATTGAAGTTGTTGTTCGTATTGTTTTATTACCCGATAAAATTTTTGTAAAGTATTTTCTAAAGATTCACTGCTTCTTCCTCCGGCAGCATTCACATGCCCGCCACCTTCAAAATGAAGACGTGCAAATGTATTAACATCGAAGTTACCTTTGCTCCTAAAGCTCCATTTTCTTTCCTCATCCCTATCAATTACTATAGCACCAAGTTTTATACCTTCAATGGTCAATAAATAATTCACTAATCCTTCTGTATCGCCTGTTTTAATATCAAATTTAATTAAATCGGATTTTGGAATATACATTACTGCTGTGTTATACTCATATAAAATATCCATTCGATTCAATAAAGCATTACCGATAAACTTCAATCTGTTCTCTAAAAAATTATCATAAATATTTTCATGAATGATTGAATGCTGTAAGCCTAATTCTTTTAAATGTGCCACCATTCGATGAACAGAAGCTGTTGTGGATGGAAATTTAAAAGAGCCAGTATCGGTCATTACACCTGTGTACAAACAAGTAGCAATATCAATAGTGATTTTATCTGAATGACCGGATTCAACAATAAAATCATATACCATTTCACAAGTAGAACTTTTCCCAGTATTACTAATTCCATAATCAAATGCTGCTTCTTGTGGTTCTTGATGATGGTCAATTAAAAGCTTAATTGCGTTGGATTGTTCAATATACTTCTCAACATGCTTTGTTCTGTGAAGAATATTAAAGTCCAAACAAAAGATGAGTTCTGCTTCATTTATTATTTTAATACCTTCTTCTTTATGCTTTTCAAAATCCAAAGTATCTTTTACGCCTGGCATCCAATCTAAAAAATTAGCCCAATTAGTTGGAGAAATAACTTTAACTCGATGACCCAAAGTTTTCAAGAAAAGATATAAGCCAAGAGATGAGCCCATTGCATCACCATCAGGTTTTTGATGTGTAGTAATGACAACCTTTTTGGCCGTTTGCAATTGAGGATAAAATTCACTGATCGCTTTCATACAATGGCGGCAAAATTGCACTTTTCAGGTCATTCCTTCAAATGAATTTGCAAATCATTCATTAAATAATCAAATATCTGCACAGATTTTGTTGTTGTTGAACTACTTTTGCAGCCAAAATAAATGATTACATGAGTAACAGAACTTTTACGATTATTAAACCGGATGCCACTTCCAAAGGCTATACCGGTGGTATTTTAGACCAAATTATTAAAGCCGGATTTTCAGTAAAGGCTTTGAAATGGACAAAATTAACTAAAGAGCAAGCGGGTGAATTTTATGCTATTCACAGAGAAAGACCCTTTTTTGGAGAATTAGTAGATTTTATGAGTAGCGGACCAATCATTGCTGCTATTCTTGAAAAGGAAAATGCAGTAGCTGATTTCAGAAAACTGATCGGTGCAACAAATCCGGCTCAAGCTGAAGAAGGTACTATCAGAAAAAAATATGCTGCTTCAGTTGGAGAAAATGCAGTACATGGAAGTGATAGTGATGAAAATGCTTTGATTGAAGGAGATTTCTTCTTTTCTAAATTAGAAAGATTTTAAAATAACCAGATTGAAAAAGGGCAATGGTTTTCCGTTGCCCTTTTTTGTTTAAATAAAACTAAAATAATAAGAGTTTAATATTGCCTTCTGCCTGTTCTGGCTTTACCGAAAGGACTACCGTATTCCCTTCCTAAGAATAAATTCTCCAGACGATAAGAAACAGAAATTTGAAAAGAATAATAAACATCAGCATTTGATGGGTTGCCCCTTGGCAAATTATAACTGATTTTATTATTCGGATTTAATTCATCACTTCTAAAATTCAATTGAGAAACAGATGCTTTACCATTAGCTGCAAAAATAGCAGGATCAACAAAGCCATCATCTGAACTCACATCATCCAAATAATCAGTAAACAATTTTCTGTAACAGAATTCACCTGCAATCGACAAATTCTCTGAAATTTCATATCGTAATCCTATTCCAAATGAAATATTAAACTGCGTAAGACTATAGGGCTTTCTATCAGGAAAATCAGGCAACCCTTGTCCTTCTGTACCCAATGGCTGTAAATAAACTTTGTTGCCGTTTCTATCAGTTGTATAAGGATTAAAATGAAAAAAACCCGGTCCTCCAAAAACATATGGAACAATATTATAGACTTCTCTATCTAAGAAATCATATTCGCCCATTGCACTCACTTCAAAAACTGAACTTTTAAAATTGAGGTTTCGATAACGTAAATCAGCCCTGCTCGAATATTTGTCATCTCCTTGCACACCTAAAAAAGAAATATTTAATCGAGCACGTATTTGTTGTTGTAAATCGTAACTGGCACCAATACTAAAAGCAGGTGAAATTTCTTTAAACGCAGGAGCACCTTGGACTAAATCTCCCAAATAAGCACTAGTACCCAAGGAAGAGGTAAGTCTTACTCTTTGAGCATTACTCTTATCGAGAATAATTAAAAGACATAATATAAATATTATTCTGATGCTTTCATTTGTGAGAAGTTGCAGTAAAATTAAGGGATTTTAGCAAATTTTAAGCCCCTACTTATCTACAGAGTCATTTTGGGTTTCTTTCGCTGCATGATATGATGATAAATATTTATTTATTGCC
>CAIRTF010000022.1 GCA_903881425.1 uncultured Chitinophagaceae bacterium
ACTCAAATAAATAAGCAAAACCTATTGTAATTAGATTTAATACTGCTATATTTGCAACCCGAATTTGAGGAAAAAGGTTGTTTTTCAATTTCAAATTCAACGGTCCTATAGCTCAGTTGGTTAGAGCACCTGACTCATAATCAGGGGGTCCCTGGATCATGCCCAGGTGGGCCCACAGCCGAGAGGCTACATTATCAAGGGTTTATGCTGTTAAAAGCGTAGACCCTTTTTATTTGGGTTAAGTCTCGGCCAAGTTTGGGCCAAGTTTTGTGTTTTTAAAGGGAAAACAGGGGTTAAAGGAGGTGAAGGGGTGGAATTGAAAACATTATCTTATTTTCAACTATAATATTAAAATCACATGGAAGTACACCACCACCCACATGTCCCACATCATACCAAACCTTGGAAGGAATACATAATTGAAGGTATTATGATATTCGTAGCAGTTACCCTTGGATATGGTGCCGAAAATATCAGAGAGCACTTTGTAGAAAAAAATAAAGCAATTGTAAATCTTCAAAATATTTATAAAGACCTTAAAGATGATTCTATAAATTTTGTTATTCAAACTCAAAGTAGAAATAAACAAGATTCTTGTACCGATATTATAAGTCGTTTGTATGACCAGAAAAAGATTGAGCAATCGATTCCTACTCTTTATGCTGCTCATTCCTATATCGCATTAAGAATTATGCCTATTATGAATACAATGGCATTGGATCAAATTAAAAGTTCGGGGGCAATCAATTTTATTGAAGATGATAGGCTGAAGCAAGAAATTCAATACTATGCAAATAGTGCTATTGGTTTAAAAACAAGAGAATTGAGAGAGTTTAATTTCATCGATAAAAATATAGATCCATTAACAATGTCAAGATTCGAGCATACTTTTTATCAAAAAATAAGCGAGTATGATAATTTTGAAATTAAAGGAGATGAATTATTGGTAACTATTAAGATACCTGAAGGATTAAAAATTATCAATAAAAGCACTTTTGACTGGGATAACTATTTGTCTGTATTAAGTATGTTGAAAACAATACGAAAATCAACTGATAGTAAGTATACATTACCAATACAAACACAATGCAATAAGCTTTTAGGTCACGTTAGAAATTATTTAATAGAAAATAACGCTTTAACAGATTAATTACATGGAAGTACATCACCCACACCACCCTACACACAAGAAGAAATGGTCAGAATACATTATTGAATTCATAATGTTATTTGCAGCTGTTACTTTAGGTTTTTTTGCCGAAAACGTAAGAGAACATATGGCTGAGAAAGAAAAAAAGAAAGAGCTATTATTAGCTGTTGCTCGTGATTTTGAGACGGACTTAAAGCAATTTGAGTTCCATAAAAGTTTTGGGCAGGAGAAAATTAAAAATTGCGACCGCTTAATTGCAATCAATAATGGCGATCAATCAAAGGTAGATCAGAAAGAATATTATGACTTGTTCTTAAAAACGCTTTGGTGGTGGCATTTTAATCCAAATGAAAAAAGTAGAAATGAGGCTGAAGCAAAAGGTTACTTCTCTGAAAAGGAAAACTCTGAGTTAAATTTCTATATATCTAAGTTCAATTTTCATAAAACAGATTTAAAAGACATGGAAGTAGTTGAAAAAGATGCTGATAACGCTATTATAGCTGAACTACCCAATTTTACTGAACATGGATTATTAGATAAGCAATTGAGGTTCCCGGCAGTAGATATACCAAGTAAAATAGGAATTAATAAAATTAGTCCAGCAACTGCTACAAAAATGAATTATCAATATTCAATGTTGAAATTATGTACTGATATATACATTATGAATATTGACTCAATGACTGTGTATGCTAACAAAGCAATTGATTTAATTCATAAAGAATATAAATAATGGAAGTACATCACCCACACCACCCAACACACAAAAAGAAATGGTCTGAATACATCA
>CAIRTF010000023.1 GCA_903881425.1 uncultured Chitinophagaceae bacterium
GTGTGGATGTCTGGGAACATGCTTATTATTTAAAATATCAAAATAAAAGACCGGATTATTTATCAGCTATCTGGAATGTAATCAACTGGAATAAAGTTGCAGAACGTTTTGCTGCAGCGAAATAATCATCGCTAAAAAATATTACTTTTAAATCCTCTCAATAAATGAGAGGTTTTTTTATTTCACTAAACAAATACTACTTATGAAATTTTCTTTCATTACAATACTTGCAATTGTTGCTTTAATAGTAACTTCTTGTCATTCAAAAAAAATTTATGTGGATGCAAAAGGTCATGCCATAATTGATAAGGATAATAAGACCATTACTTTAAAAGATGGCGGCGGTTCAGAACAAGTAACAGAAACATTCAGCACATCCGGTACATTAAGTTTGAAAATAAAAAAAGAAGATGGCGAAACATCTGTTGATATTGCCGGAGATGGATTGTACTTTTTAAATGCCAAGAACGATACCATCATTGGCAGTTATTTGCATTTTGGTGAGCAGAAAAAAGATTTGGTGGTAACACAAGCTGAAATTTTAAAAAGTATTGATTCATTGCAACAATTAATAGAGAATAAAAATGTTAGTGCTGCAAATAAAAATTATTTTATTCTTCCTTATCATGCTGCAAAAATTACAGATAATACCAAAGCCATTATTGTTGCGCCTTTTCATCAAATGACATTTCTGGAAAAAGATGGTGATAAAGATCCGGAAGTATATCGCTTTTACAGTATTAAAGAGATCAGAGAAAAAATAGAAAAACAAAAAGCAATGACAGTTGCTCCGGCTGATGAACCGGTAAAGAAATAATTTACGGGACCGGGTCAAACCCACTGCCACCGTTTGGATGACAGGATGCAATGCGCTTTGCTGCCAGCCATCCGCCTTTAAATAATCCATATTTTTTCATCGCTTCAATGGCATATTGCGAACAGGTTGGTGTGTATCGGCATTTAGGACCGATGTTGGGTGAGATCACATACTGATAAAATTTGATCAGCAATATAAAAGGGTAACTAAGTATTTGCAATATTATTTTCATTCAATGATTTTATCAACTTCGCAATAACAGTCGGCATTTTATTTTGTAACAAAGAAAACGCCGGAATGGTTTTATCAATAAATAAAAAGAACACTGCTATCTTTTTATTGTTGATTTGAATGAATTCAGTCAAAGGAATTTTATTCAATCGATACGCTTCCCGCAATAATCTTTTGATTCTGTTTCTATCCACTGCTTTTTTAAAATGTTTACTGCTTACGCCAACACCTACTTTCATTGGTGCATCCGATTCATTATTTACTTCAGCAAAAAATACTTTGACGGGAAAAACTAAAAATGATTTTCCTTTCGTAAACAATGCATCTAATTGTTTACGGCTTTTTAATTTTTCTGTTGAATTATATGAAAAGGTTTTTGCCATTATCTGTTAAAACTAAAAAAGCCCCATCAAAAAGATGAGGCTAAATTATATTAAACAACGGATTTACCGTTTGGATGATTTTACTTCAATCCTTTTTCGTCGGAAATGGTTAATTTCTTGCGACCTTTCTTTCTGCGGCTGGCCAATACTTTACGACCATTGGCAGTTTGCATACGCTTACGAAAACCGTGTACTGTTTTACGGCGGCGTTTATGCGGTTGAAATGTACGTTTCATAATTAATAAGTTTTACTACCCAACAATATTTTTATTTCAACTTCAACGGTGGTCACCATACCACTCAGTTTTGTGAAAGGACGGCAAAGGTAAGGGCTGGCAGCTAAAATGTGAAACATTTAGAGAAGTTTTTTGAGCCAATCGCTAAAACGCTGACCTGGCTTGGATGGAGCCTGTCCCGAATTCATTTCGGGATCGCACACTTCAGCTTAATTTTCTCTATTCAGCAAGTAAATCTAAGTGCTTTGATACTACTTTTTTGCCAAAAAAATAGGCGGCATGATTGTCAAAGTCAGCCGTTGAATCCGTAGTAAAAAAATCAATTTTACCTTCTTTCAAACAATTATTTTCTATTTCAGGATGACGTTGCAAGTAATTTCCTAAACTCTTGGCAACAATCTCTCCCTGCGAAATAATTTTTGTATGTGCAGGTATATATTCTTTTATTTTATCTGTCAACAATGGATAATGGGTACAGGCCAATAAAATAGTATCGATTGCAGTAGATTGATTTAATAAAGCATCCACATATTCTTTCACAAAAAAATCAGCACCTTCTGAATGATGTTCATTGTTCTCTATCAATGGCACCCACATCGGGCATGCTTGCTGAAATACCTTTATATCAGGAAAGAATTTTTCTAATTCAATCAAATAAGAATTGGATTGAATTGTTCCTGTTGTACCGAGAATGCCGATTTTTTTTGTTTGAGAATAATTACCGATCACCTCTGTTGTTGGGCGAATAACACCCAATACTCTTTTTGATGGACCGATTTTATTTAAATCGTTTTGTTGTATGGTTCGTAAAGCTTTTGCTGATGCGGTGTTACAAGCTAATATCACTAATGGACAACCTTGTTCAAAAAACCATTTCACACATTGTAATGTGTATTGATATACTGTTTCAAAACTTCTATTACCATAAGGTGCTCTTGCATTATCACCTAAATACAAATAATTGTATTGCGGCAATTGATGCACTATTTCTTTTAAAACAGTTAATCCACCATAACCGCTATCAAAAATACCAATGGCGCCTTTTGTTTGCATATATCAAAAATAAGAAGCACCGCATGTAATGCAGTGCTTCAGTAAAAATATATTTATCAAATCTATTAATGTTTAACCGGGGTCTTAGCAGGAGTATTGCCACCGGCAGGTTTTGCTGCTGGAGCACCGCTTGATAAGCCTTGTGCCTTTAAAGCATCTTCTACTTCCTGTGGTAATTTCAATCCTAATTTTTTAGCAACTTTAATAGTAATATTATCAGCTAAAGCAGGTTGAAAATAAGGATGCACCGCATCTTGCTTTAATACCCATGTATATTTTTGTTCAGCTACAACTTCTTGAAAGGCATTGAATATTTTTTCCAAATATGGTTTTAAATATTCTTGTTGTTTAGCCTGATACATTTGTTGTTGTGATTGCTGCCAGTTAACTAAGATTGCTCTCAATTTAGTTACTTCATCAATTCTTACTTTTTTGATAGAAGGAGATAAAGTTCCTTTAGCACTGTCTGCTTTCAATAAGCTGTCTTTGTATTGATAGTCAGCCAATGTAACTTCATATTGTGGTTGTAAAGAATCCTTCACGTATTTCTGCATTAAAGTATCAACCTTGGTAATACCAGGAATTAAACTCAACACATCGTTTTCGTCAAAGATGCCTATTTTAACCTGCGCCTGTGTGTTATTGGTAAATAAAAGGCTTGCTGCAAAAGCCACACACACTACTAAAATTTTCTTCATTGTTTTTATTTTATGGTTTGTTGGTTTTTTAAATTTTAATCCCGAGTTCTTTTAATACTTCATCGCTTTTATCCAGTTTCGGGTCGGCAAATATAATGGTAATTCCTTCACTTTTATCCAATACAAAATCATAAGCATGGGCCACGGCAATTCTTTGAATCGCATTGTAAACTTTATCCTGTATGGGTTTCACTAATTTTTGTCTTTCTTTAAATACGTCACCTTCATAGCCAAAACGTTTTTTTTGAAACTCTCTTACTTCTTTTTCTTTATTAAATAATTCCAACTCTCTTTTTCTTTTCAATTCATCGCTTAGCATAAATTGTTCTGCATCATAACTTTTATACAATTGATCCAACGCAGATTGTTTATCATCAATTTCTTTTTGCCATTGTTCACTTAACAACTGTATTTTTTTATCGGCGTCTTTATATTCCGGCATTTTATCCAGAATATATTTTGTATCGATGATGGCATAACGCTGTGCATTAACGCTAAATGCTGAAAGCATAATGCCCAATACAATTAAAAATATTTTTTTCATGCGGTGTTAGTTTTAAAGATGAAATTATTCCGGCTCAAAACCTAACATAAATGTAAAGCGTGACATGTCTTTTAATGAAGCACCAGGCGTATATCTATCCAATCCTATACCATAATCAAATCCTAACAAACCGAACATAGGTAAAAAGAAACGCATACCCACACCCACTGAACGACGCAAACGGAAAGGATTATATTCTTTAATATTATACCAACCATTGGCAGCTTCGTAAAAAGCTAATCCATAAATAGTGCTGCTTGGATTTAAACTTAGCGGATATCTTAATTCCAACACATATTTATTGAACATAGTAAAATATTGTGTTGCACCTGATTGATCAGGATTTACTTTAGGATCGGATGTTTGATACACCGGATAACCTCTTTGTGCAATAATATCGTAACCAATTAATGCATATTGATTATTCAACCCGGCATCACCCAATTGAAAACGTTCAAATGGTGATATTTGCAATTGAGAATTATATCTTCCTAAGAAACCAAATTTGGCTGCTGCTTTCAATACCAATTGCTTTCTTTCTTCGCCTGTTGGTTTTGTTAATCCAACATACCATTCTGCATTGAAGCGCCATTTGTGATATTCCACCCATTTATATGGATTGCTTTGCTCAACGATCGATTTATCAATCAAAGAGAAAGGTGGTGTGAATTGTAAACTTGCAGCAAATGTTGAACCGGTTCTTGGAAATGTTGGAAAGTCAACTGTTGATCTTTGTATTCCAACTTTAAAATTAAAATTGTGAGAGAACCCGTTATTGAATCCCGGTAAGGTAACCGGACTGATATAATAATTTACCAAATGATATTGTGTAAAGTTCACACCCATTGAAACAGAGAAATAATCATCCGGCCATTTAACTTGTTTTGACAAACTAACACCACCACCGGTTGTCATTAAATAAGAGTTATTAGCAGCAGAACTTGTGTATGTTCCTGTTCTTGGATCATATGCATTTGCATACTTGGTATTATAAATAGAGAATGATAAAGCGTTTCTATGTTTACCGCCTAACCATGGCTCTGTGAAAGAGAAATTATAAGAACGAAATGCACGTCCGCTACTTTGTACACGCAAACTTAACTTTTGTCCGTCACCTGTTGGTAAAGGATCCCATCCTGCTTTATGAAAAATATTTTTGGTAGAAAAATTATTGAATGTAATACCCAATGTTCCGGTTAAACCAATCGCGCCACCATAACCGGCACTTAGCTCTAATTGATCACTTGATTTTTCTTCAACTTTATAATTGATATCTACTGTTCCATCTTCAGGGTTGGGTATTGGTTGAATGTCAATTTTCTCCTGATTGAAATAATTTAATTGAGCAATTTCACGCTGAGAACGAACCAATGCTTGTCTGCTGAATTTATCACCCGGAATGGTTCTGATCTCACGTCGAATTACATATTCTTTCGTTTTTTCATTGCCATAAATTCTAATGTTCTTAATGGTAGCCTGCGGACCTTCCACCATTCTGATCTCGTAATCAATTGTATCATTATATACAGCCGTTTCAATAGGATCTGTTCTAAAGAAAAGATAACCATCATCCATATACAATCCACTGATATCGCCGCCTTCAGGCGAACCGCCTTTCCCCAATTTTTTATTCAATAACTCCAGGTTATAAATATCTCCTTTATGAATTCCTAAAATAACCGATAATATAGAATCGGTATATTTTGTGTTACCGCGCCATGTAATATTTCCAAAATAATATTGATGACCTTCTTTAAATCTGATATCAATATTCAATGCTTTCTTTCCGTTCAACATAACGGGATATACTGCATTCGTATCGATGATGGCATCTCTATATCCCAATGAATTATAGTAGCTGATTAATTTATCCTTGTCTTCTTCATATTTTTTTTCATTGTATTTAGAAGAAGTGAAGAATTTGATACGAGCATACGGATCTAATACTTTTTTTGTTTTGCTTGGATATAAATATCCTTTGTCTTTAAGATATTGATCGAATGTATATCTTTTGGGATTGATGAATCCGCCTTTATCGAAAGTTGGATATAGTGTTAATCTTGATTGCTCTTTGGTTCCCTTCATTTGTTTTTTCAACTGACCATCTTCAACCGTATTACCTTCAAAATTGATATTATTGATATGAACTTTTGTTCCTTTATTAACTGTATAAGTTAATGTTAAATAGTTGGAACCGGTGTCTTTTTTTGCATCAATAGCCACTTCTACATTTTGAAAGCCTTTATCAAAATAAAATTTTCTGATAACATCAACAGATGTTCTGCGCATATTTTCTGTAACTACTCTTCCTTTTACCAATCCTGTTCTGCCAATAAACTCCTCAGCTTCTCCTTTCTTTACTCCTTTAAAAAAATAATTTTGTAAACGAGGTCGTTCCTGAACTTCTAATTCCAAATAAATATTTTTCCCTTCTAATTTGGTAATGAAGATCTTGGCATCGCTGAAATAATTTTGACCCATTAATTTAACAATGGCTTTCGAAAAATTATCGCCGCCGGGAATTCGAATCTCATCGCCAACACTGATACCTGAAATAGAGATTAACAGATTTTCATCAAAATTTCTGTTGCCGGTTACTTTGATAGCCGCCACCTTATAATTTTTAGGTGTTTTTTGATTGAAGATATTAATCAAGTCAGCTTCAATAGAAGTAATGGTAGTGTCTGATTTTTCCTGCGTGTACGCATACGAACCAATAAAACTTGAAACTAATGCCAGCACTAAAAATTTGTAGAACTTCTTCTGCATCCGGTTGGTATTTGTAAAAATTGAGGCCGAAAGTATGATATTAAGTTCTTTCAGCAGTTAATTTAGATTTTAAAAGCGGCAAATTAACGGGAATATTTAAAAGTGTTTGTTAAATAAGGCAAAGATTAGCGTAGATTTTGCTTATGCAGGTACTGTTTCTGTCTTTATTTGGCTGCCGGTTTTACCAAATCTCCTTTCTCGGTTCTGAAAATCAACAATTGCTTCATATAAATTCTCTTTTCTGAAATCGGGCCAACGGGTGTTGGTAAAATACAATTCGGCATAAGCCAATTGATACAAAAGGAAATTACTGATGCGATATTCGCCGCTGGTGCGGATCATTAATTCCGGGTCAGGTAAATTGCTCGTTGTTAGATATTGTTGTAATGTATTTTGATCAATTTTTTGTGGGTCTATCTTACCTGCTTTTACATCAATGCCAATATTTTTTACGGCATTAACCAATTCCCATCTGCTGCTGTAACTCAATGCCATCACAAGGTTTAGCCCGGTATTATGACTGGTCATTTCTAATGCTTCCTGTAATTCTGCTGCAGCATATTCCGGTAACATTTTCAAGTCACCAATCACATGAAGTTTTATATTATTTTTATTTAAAACGGGAACTTCTTTTCTAATCGTATCCACCAATAAAGCCATCAATCCATCTACTTCTTGTTGTGGTCTATCCCAATTTTCGGTACTAAAAGCATATAATGTTAGATAACCGATGCCCAATTCTGCACAACCTTCCACAATATTTCTAACACTTTCCACGCCATGAAAGTGACCGTATAATCTTTCCTGACCTTGTTCTTCGGCCCAACGGCCATTTCCATCCATAATGATGGCAATATGCTTTGGTAAGCGTGATTTATCAATTTGTTCAATGAGTGTCGGCATAACTGTTTCCAACATTTACTGCAAAAGTAGTAAAATGCTTTTTGTTAATGACGCTTTTCACTTGTTTAAGAAAAATCTAATGTGTAGGACAGCGATAGGATTGTAAATTAAAAGAAATACCCACTTGCATAGTAATAAAAGCATCTTTTTGCGGACTGTTGCCTCGCTGTCTGCCTTTGATACCAATAGGCGATCCGGTTTCATAACTTCTGTCTTGCAACAAATATCCTACTGTTGGATTACCATTGGCATCAGGCGGAAATGCATCGGGTGCATAATTTCCGCTTACATCATCCAAATAATCAGTAGTTGTAAAACGAAATACTATTTCACCAAAGAGATTCATTCTTTCGTTCAATGCATATTTATATCCCACTCCAACCGGAATACTCATGGCAATTAAACTGTAAGGTGAAAGATTGGGATACAATGGGCTTCCTTGTCCTTCTGTACCCAATGGCTGTAAAAAATATTTTTTCCCGCCCAAATAGGCATATGGATTATATGAAAATATACCCACACCTAAACTAACATAGGGAGTAAAACGATATTCCGGAAAGCCCGGATGAAATTCAAAAAAATTAAAATCGCCATTGACACTTAATTCCCAAACATCTGTATTGAAGCTTAAATTTCTTCTTCTTTGTGTTGCGTTATCGCTATATGCATCAGAATATCCTAGAAATGCATAATTACCGGCAATTTTAAAACCTACATAATTATTGAGTTGCTTTCTATAAAAAATACCTGCGGCAAATTTGGGATGACTAATATCGATATTCGGATTAAGGTCTCCGAAATAATGCGATAAACCCATGGATACACCTAATTCTCCCTGATGAACAAATGTTTGAAAAAGCTGGGCTTTTGATGATTGCATCAAACCAATAAATAAAAAAAATATCAGCAATTTTCTAAACATCAAACGAACTTTATATTTTAAAAATACAAATGAAATATTTACTTTTTTGTTAAAGCTAATTTCTCTTATCTAACCCCCATGTTAACTTGGTTCGAAGGGTTGATAAGAAACTGTTTTCATTTAAACGAATTAAACTGGCACAAAATTTTTCTTTCTTTACTGCTAACTGAACACTTTTATCAACAATCTCTCGTCTTGCATCCAATGCACAAATAAATTGTTCACTTCTGCCTTCTATTTCAAATGAAATCACATTGTTATCAGAAACTACGATGGAACGAACATTTAAGTTATGCGGTGCAACGGGTGTTATTACAAAGCTGGAAGATTCCGGGAAAATAATCGGTCCATTACAACTCATATTATATCCTGTAGAGCCGGTTGGTGTTGATACGATTAATCCATCAGCCCAGTAAGTATTTAAAAATTCACCGTTTAAATAAGTATGGATTTTTATCATCGGTGCCGTATCTCTTTTATGAATGGCAAATTCATTTAATCCAAATGGAACGTCACCAAATAAAGATTGATTAGAATCAACATGTATCAAACTTCTCTTGTCTACCAGATAGGTTCTATTAACAAGCGCATCTACTGCACTGCTTAGCTCATCCGGGCTGATACTTGCTAAAAATCCAAGTCGGCCGAAATTAATTCCAAGGATAGGAATGTTCTTATCTCTTACCAAAGTAACTGCATCCAGAATAGTTCCATCGCCGCCTACACTTATCAAACATTCCACTTCATTATCCAAATCATCCGGCACTTGAAAAGGTGTGATATGCTCTAACATGGATGCAGGCAAAGGATAGATACCCAACAGAGGTCTATACACTAATATCTTCACTTCATATTTTACCAATTCTTCCAACAATATTTGTAAAGAATTGCCTTGTTCAATATCTAAGCCTCTGCTATATACTGCTACTTTCATTTATCAAAATTATTTCAACAAAATATTTATGATACTTATTGCAATTTTTTTTTACAAAAAAATCTCATCAATTGGCATGTAAATATATTCCATTATTGCCGAGTTGATTAAAACTATATTCCAATCGAAATACAAAATCATAAATAGAAACAATATCCAATCCAAAGCCCCATGTTCGCATCAATGTATTATTGAGCAAATTATTATTCACGTATGGATTGTAGGCATATCCAAGATCTCCATAAATTTTTGCATAAAATCGAAAAGGGATTCGATCATGTGTGGTACTTTTAAATGGATTTTTTACAATGAAATGAAGAAATTGATGCGCATAAGTAAACTTGCCCAATGCACCGGCCATCCCATCTACCACATAATATTCTAAGCCGCGTAATTGCATGAAACCATAGCCAAATAAAGCCTGACTAAAAAAATAAGGATTATAAGGAAATTTAATATTAGCGGCACCTTCAAATCGTAAGAAAGATTTTTCTGAAAGCGGCACAGCATAAATACCTCGCAAACCAATTTGCCATAAATCGCTGATAGAATTTAATCCACGTTTATAGATACTTGCTTGTCCAATAAATCCTTTAGATGGATATGCATAATAATCTGCATTATAATATTGCAACGTATAAGAAAAATCAGGATATCTGATTGACTTAAGTAATGAAGGAAAATAGTTTTGATTTAATTTCAACACGGTATCGCCAATCCATTCATCATTGAATGAAAAACGAACATAATGTCTGAATCGTTGATTGGGCCTATACGAATAAGTAATATCAAAACGCGTAAATACTCTGGTAAAATCATTATCTGATTTTACAAATTCTTGTTTATTGGAAAGATCTGTTCCATAATTCATTTCATGTTGTCTTGAATATAAAAAGCCAACACTAAATCCTTTGGTGAGCGCTTTATTTACAAAAGGCAATTGATATCGTAAAGAAACTTGTTGATCATAACCATTTACCAATAACACATTCAACTTATCATTTTTACCGCTGAAATTAGAATGCGATAAACGTATTCCGTAATCCACTCTGTCTAAACTCGCTTTTGACTGCACCAACCACTCATTAAAATTTCTATCAGCAACAACAAAATAAGGCAACGGAATAAAATACCATCTTTCTTTTACATGAACTGTAACGGAAACTGAATTGTTGATCTTATTTGAAATGTATACACTATCATCCACAAATAAAGCAGTATTGTAAATGAGTTGACGGGACAATTCTAATTTAGCATTCAGTTCTGAAGATGCAATAACATCTCCTTTTTTGAATGCCATTTCGCGAAGAATAATGTACTCTTTTGTTTTTTTATTCCCAATAACATTGATATCACCAATCAAAATATTTTCGGAATGAACTACACTATCCTGTGTGTTTTTTTGAATAATTTTTTCATTAGCTCTTTCTTGTGCAGTTACTGTTATGAATAGTAATAAAAGAATACAAGAAAGTAAATACCTCATCAGTTGAGTCGATTAAAATGTGCTGTAAAAGTAAAACTAAAGCTACAAAAGCAAGTAGTGGAAAAAAATAAAAGGTTTTCTATGTATTGAGATAAGACAATAAGTTTTGATAATTCTCTTTCATCTCGTTGGCATATTGCTCTTCACCAAAATAATAACGAATATGATAATCGTATCGTTGAAAAGTAGCTACGATATCACTCACTTCCTGTTTATTTATTTTGATGGTAACCATGATCAATCCGGTTTCCGGTTCAATATTCGTATTCAATTGAGTGATATAAGCATCGTTTGTTTCTACCAATCTGCTGATCTCACCAAAAGAATAATTTCTTTTATCAATTTCTATAACAATCGTTGCGCCAGGTTCTTCACCACCTACAAATTTGGAAACAGCTTTTAATAAATCAATTCGGGAAATAACACCACTCAATTCTTTTTGATCATTCACAACAGGTATAATAGATAACTGCATTTCAGCAGAGAGTTTCAGTGCTTGCAGGAAATGATCTTCTGATTTTACAGAAGCTTTAATTAATTGATACTCCAAAGAAGTAATTAAACTACTTTCATCTGCATCAAAAGCATCATCCTTGCTGATTAGTCCAATGTATTTTTCTTCACTTAATACAGATAAATGTTGTACATCATAATCTTCCATCAATTGCAAAGCAAGTGATACCTTATCAAAAATATTGACAGAAGGATAATTTGTTTGTATGAATTGTGATGCTAACATGTATATTCTTTGCTCCTTATATTAAGATACCAAAAACTATGCTACAGTTGAAGTGGGCTCTTTCTGCTTAGTAAGGAATTTGTCTAATATCTCGTTAAATTCTCCGGGCACTTCCATCATCGGTGCATGTCCGCACTTATCAATAAAATATAATTCACTGTTCGGAATTAATTTATTGAACTCTCTGCCTACAAATGGTGGTGTGATGATATCATTATTTCCCCAGATCAACAATGTTGGTTGCTTAATTTGATTTAACTCTTCACCCAAATTGCTTCTGATAGCACTTTTTGCCAATGAGATAATTTTTATTACTTTAACCCTGCTGTTGGTTATTTCAAATACTTCATCTACCAACTCTTTAGTAGCAATGGCGGGGTCGTAAAAAGTAACTTGTGTTTTTGTTTTGATGTATTCATAATCGCCGCGTTTAGGATAAGTATCCCCCATTCCGTTCTCAAACAAACCGGAACTTCCGGTTAAAATCAACGATTTTATTTTTTCGGGGTGTTTTAATACATGCACCAATGCAACATGCCCGCCCAAAGAATTTCCCAACAGATGAATTTTGTTATAACCTCTTGCTTCAATAAATTTTTGTACATGTTTTTCCAATCCGCCAACTGTTGTATGAAATATATCCAAATCAAACAAAGGCAAAATAGGCACAACTACTTTATATGATTTTTTAAAGTAGTCAACCAAATCCTGAAAATTGCTCATTGCACCGAACAGCCCGTGCAAAAGCAATAAAGTTTCACCTTCACCTTCTTCAATAAACTTAAACTTATCCTGTTGTTTAATTTGGTACTCCATAGTTTGTTTCTTATGCAAGCAATGTTGGTTGGTTACAAATAAAAGCAAAATCCAACAAAAAAAAACCAATTACAATCAATTATTAATTCAGATGTAACACACTATCTGCTAAATTACTCTATTTCAACAGAAAATTTGATTTGAATCATGCTATTTTATATGCGTGGCCACTGTTTCAAAAAAAGTTTCGAGTTGCGTAAACATATCTTTAAAGAAAGGAATAATAACGGAAAACCAATTAATTACTTTCGGACCCCAGGGTTCAACAAATGCAAATGTTTTAGATGCATTAATAGTTTCTGCTTTCAGAAATTGCATTTTATCTGCGTAAAATAATATAACACTAAATAGGGTAAGATAGATAACAATGTATAAAACAATTCCACCAATACGATTGATCCAACCCATCAGCATCATTTCAACACTTTTTTGTAAAATATTTGCCACTAACCGGATGAGGATAATCACTCCAATCATTACCAATGCAAATGCAATAAACGGTAACCATTGCTTAGCAATATGTGTACTGTTTTGCAACCATCCTGCAACAGCTGTAGATAATTTCAACGCAGCAGCTAAGCCAATGATGATGGCAATAAATGAAAAAAGTGCAACAATCAAACCACGACTATAGCCTTTGATGATTGCCCAAATAACAATGATGATGAAAAGAATATCGATTGACATAAATAAAAAATCCTGTTACTAAATGCAAAACGCAATTCAATAACAGGATAGTATTAAAATAAAAATTATTTACTCAATAATTCTTTTACTGCAGCCGAAATAGCTTTGCCATCTGTTTTACCCGCTAATTGTTTAGTAGCCACTCCCATTACTTTTCCCATATCTGCCGGAGATGTTGCTCCAACTTCAGCGATAATTTTTGATACTGCTTCTTTTAATTCTTCGGGGGTAAATTGTTTCGGTAAAAATTTTTCTATCACGGCAATTTCTTCACTTTCTTTTTGTGCAAGATCGGCTCTGTTTTGTTGCGTAAAAATTTCCAATGAATCTTTTCTTTGCTTCACTAACTTCTGTAATAATTTTAATTCGCCATCTTCTGTTACTGCACCACCTGCACCGGGTTCTGTCTTTGCTTTAATGATCTCTGCTTTAATAGCACGCAATCCACGCAAAGTGGCTTCATCCTTGGCTTTCATTGCCTCTTTCATTTCATTCATGATCTGTGTTTCTAAACTCATATCGATTAATTTTATTGATTAGATTAATTAAGACAATTTATTTTCTTTCAATTGTGTAGCCCTGAATTTCTGATAAAAATCTTTTGCAAATTTTTTCATGTCTTCTACAATTTCATGTTGGTGTGTTGCTCTGTCATAACTATCGGCCATTCCCATCATAGTTTGATAAAAAAAATCTGCCATTTCATCCACCATCATATCTTTTGTCCAAAGATCAATGCGCAATGCACTTTTATCAACACCATCCCAAAAAGAAACCATCATGGCTTTTGCCAATTGAGATTCTTCTGCTGTACTGCCTGCTGCATTCCAGTTTATTTTTTGAGGAACTTTATTTTCGTCTAAATGAACGTCGATAGTAATTGTTGATGTATGCATAATACTGTTGTATAAAATGCAAATGTAAGAGAATAGAAAGATTGCAATTATTTTGATGACGAAACCGATTTTAAAATAGTCTGCCACATCAATGCTGCTGTATTATCCCAGCTAAATGTAGATGCTTGTTGTTTTCCGGTTTCTATTAATTTTTTACGAAGCGATTCATCTTTATACAAAGCGAGCATTTGTTTTGCAATCGAATCTGCATCGGCTGCATTCGCATACAATGCAGCGCTGCCGCCAATTTCAGGCATACTACTTTGATTTCCGGTAACAACAGGAACACCTGATTGCATCGCTTCCAAAACAGGAACTCCAAAACCTTCCCAAAAAGAGGGATATAAAACACCATAAGCAGAAGCCATAATATTGGCTAATTCATTTTCATCCACATAATCCAATAACACTACATCATTCCGATACTTAAAGGTTTTTAACTTTTTCAGTACTTCATCATATTGCCAGGCCAATCTTCCTGCCACCAATAATTTCATATTGCTTTGCTGCCATTTTTTAAACAGAGAAAATGCTTTAAGCGTATTCAATAAATTTTTTCTTGGATGAATACTGCCCGTAAATAAAAAGAATTCGCATCCATCAGCATATTCTTCTTTTATATTTTGCTGACGAGTAGTATCAATGGGTTTGAAAATATTTTTAGCAGCACTATACACCACATCAATTTTAGATAATTCAACTTTATATTGATCGATGATATCTTTTTTAGAAAATTCAGAGACTGTTGCAATTCTTGTTGCCTTATTTAAGAATTTTGGAGTAAAGAATCTGTAATACCATAAATGTTGCCCAGAAATAAATTGAGGATAATGTTTAAATGCCAAATCATGTACTACCAATAATTGAGGAGTCTTAGTTGTCAAACTGCAAAATCCATAAGGCTGAATAATAATATCTGGTTTAACAGAACGCAATGCCAGCGGTAGTTTCACATCATACCAAAATTTAAATGCCAATGCATGTCGGGCTTTAGGAGTAACCAATATTGGTTTTATATTGGAAGAAAAAATAAATTGCTCTTCAAACTTTCTGTCAAAAACAAAAATAAATTCATGTTCAGGATATTGTTTTGCCAA
Organism: uncultured Chitinophagaceae bacterium; assembly: GCA_903881425.1. GTDB lineage: Bacteria > Bacteroidota > Bacteroidia > Chitinophagales > Chitinophagaceae > CAILAF01. The sequence continues at coordinate 15,212 of CAIRTF010000023.1, forward strand.
TCGCTTAAATATCTCCTGCACAAAATAACCATACCCTTCTAAGTTATTTTTATATAAAAAAATACAATTGACTGCAATTTTCATATCGCAAAGGTAACTACCATTTATAGATATTTTTTTTGAATGATAATTATAAACAATTTATTTTTAATACATGAATAAAACACCAATTACGCTATTATCTTTTTTATTGTGTTGTTTGATGCTTCATGCACAAGACTCATCTTTTATTCAACTCAATAAAATTCAATTTAATAAGCAAGACACTGTAGAGTTTTCTTGCAGTCTATCAAATTATAAAACGCAAAATATTCGTTATACTACTTTGCATGTGTGGATTGAAAATGTTGAGACCAATAAATCTTGGAAATTCAGATACCCCATCATCAATGGTGAAAGTAAGGCAAGTTTTATTATTGATTCTACTTTAACCAATGGCAAATACGCATTGAATTTTTTAGTGCAAAAAAGTTTTTTTTCTCTAGAGGGGCAGATAAAAAATTATGATACTTTACAAAAGAACATCAATTATATCATGTTCACGAAGGATGACAATTCTTATCTAAATACTTTCACGCCTGATGAAAATGGAACATTCCGATTAAAGGGAATTTTATTTCAAGACACCGCCACTTTTGTATTTACTCCTTCCGCAAAAAATATAGAAAATACACTTATTCTTGACATCAAATCACCACTCGATTCCTTCTTCTCTGCGGATACTGCTTTTTCACAAATCATTACAATTGAAGAATCTAAAAATATCGCTGCTAATCAACCTGCTACAAATACAATTCCCTTACATTCAAATTACCAATTCGATTATAATAAATTTTATGATAAAACAACCTTACCGGAAATAATTGTAAAAGGAAAAGTGAAAAAGAAAATCGAGCAATTTGATGAAAAGTATTCAACAGGTTTATTTAAAAATGATAATGCTAAAATATTTGATGGAATAGAAAGCGATCAAATTACCAGATACACCAGTTTTATTCAGTTTTTACAGGGGCGTGTTGCCGGCTTAAATATATCTCCAATAGCAAACGGAGGTTATAAATTAATTTGGAGAGGAGTCAGCGATTTCAGGGGCGGTTCTAATGTTGATATTTTTATTGATGAAATGAGAATGGATCCAAATTCATTTGATTTTAATTCTATTAATCCGGCAGATATTGCCATGATCAAAGCATATCCGCCACCTGCTTATTTATCAGCCGGTGGAAGCAGGGGTGCTATTGTTATTTATACAAAACGTGGTGATTATGAAATTGAAGCAAAAGGAAAATATAAATTTAAAATATTTGGCTATTCTTCTCCCGAAATTATTTGGAAATAAATTTAATACTGATGAAATCCTTTCCCGGTTTTTCGCCCTAATTCATTGGCATCAACTTTTTGTTGTTGAATGATGGATGGCTTCAATCTTTCGGGTTTTCCTAAATTGTTCCAAACAATTTTACTTACGCTGTAATTAATATCCAATCCTATCAAATCCATTAATTTAAATGGCCCCATTTTAAATCCTGTTGCTTGCATTATGGCGTCTACAGTTTCAATTGTTGCAAATCCGAGTTCAATTAATTTCATCGCTTCTAAATAATAATGTCTGGCTACCCTGTTCACAATAAAACCCGGTACATCTTTGCAGATTACCGCAGTCTTATTCATCTCTTTACAAACAGCAACAATCAATTCTATTACTTCGTTGTTAGTTGTTTCTGTTTTGATAACTTCTACCAATTTCATTAAAGGAGCCGGATTAAAAAAATGCATACCCACAACTTGTTGAGAATACTTTATTTCGTTGGCAATTGAGTGAATGGATATAGAAGATGTATTACTTGCGAAAATGGTTTCACTATTATTGATAGCAGCTAATTGATTGAACAAGTTTATTTTGGCCTCTTTGTTTTCAATGATGGCTTCAATGATCAGATCAGCTCTGCATATTTGAATATTATTGGTAAAAACAATTCGCTCAATTATTGCATCTTTCTCAGCAATTCCTATTTTATCTTTTTCACTTAAGATCAATAAATTCATTTTTATCAAAGCCTTACTCTTGCTTAACATTGCTTCATTCACATCAAACTGGATAGTTTGAAACCCTGCCTGCGCACATACTTGCGCAATGCCGCTTCCCATTGTACCGGCGCCACAAACACAAATCGTTTTAATACCTCTCATTATTGCAAGATACTTACATCTTTTCCACCTGCCAATCATTTTACCGATGCTAACGATTACGAATACTAATTTTACAACATGGAAAAAGTGCAATTAGGTTTATTTGAAACAGCAATAGCTTCTTCTGAAAAGAAGGAAGAAAAAAATATTCCAAAAAATTCTGGAGCAAAAAGAGGAAGAAAATCTTACAAAGAAATATTTGCCGAAGTGGATCTTATTGATGTTCCTGATGATGAGACTTTGAAACAAAAATTATATTATCCTATCGGTGAAGTAGCAAAATGGTTTCGGGTAACTACTTCACAAATTCGTTTCTGGGAAAATGAATTTGATATTCTACAACCACGCAAAACAAGAAAAGGCGATCGGCTATTCAGAGCGGAAGATGTACAAAATTTAAAACTTATTTATTATCTTTTGCGTAATAAAAAATTAAGCATAGAAGGAACAAAAGAATATCTAAAAACCAATCATCATAAAGCACAAGCAAATCATCAGTTAATTGAGTCGCTAACAAAGTTCAAATCATTTTTATTAGAATTGAAAGCTAATTTAGATACATGAAAAAAATATTCTTCTTACTCATTTTAGTAATGATTGTTTCCTGTTCAACATCGCATTTAATTAATAAAGACAATTATCAAATTTATTTTGATGGTGAAACTAAAAACCTGAAAGGTGTTATTAACCGTACTGCTTTGGAAAAAGATACCGCATTTAACTGGTTTAAAGAAAATATGAAATGGGGGCAAGCCGACATAACAGCCGTTGAAGCTTTCAGCAAAAAAGCTGATAAGTTTTCTATATTAGTTTTTGGCGGCACTTGGTGTCATGATACGCAAAACTTATTACCGGTTTTATATAGATTGATTGATAAAAGCGGTTACCCCGAAAAGAAAGTGACCGTGGTAATGGTTGATAGAAAAAAACAAGCATTGAATGATTTACCTCAACAATATAATTTAAAGAACACGCCTACATTTATTGTATTGCATGATGGAAAAGAAGTAGGCAGAATTATAGAATACGGCAAATACGGAGCAATTGATAAAGAGTTAGGTGAGATTGTAAATACTATTCCTTAATTATTTATTATTTACCACAACAGTTGTATTAGCTGCAGCTAACTCAACATTCATTTTTTCTAATAAGGCAATTACTTCAAGATTAATATTTTCGCGTAACAAATAAAAATCATTCAATATTTGCGGCATGAATGTAAAATAATCTACTGCTAAAACATGTGCATTCTTTCCGGTATCCATTAAATAAACCTGGAGAGACTCAATATCATTTTTTTGTTGCAATAGCTCTCTTATAGAAGAAGATACCTCTTTCAATTGTTGAGACGATGCTGATAAACTTATCTCCAATCTCAATTCAACTTTTCTCTGAGTGCGCAAAGAAATATTATCAATGATGGTATCTACCATTTGCTTATTAGGAACGGTGATATAAGTTTTTTGTTCAGTACGAATGCGTGTACTACGCAAACCTATTTTCTCAATGACACCTGTAAAATTTTGAACTTTAACTGTATCGCCGGTAATAAAAGGTTTATCAAAAAAGATGATAAATGATGCGATCAGGTTTTCTAAGCTTTCCCGCATACTCAATGCCACTGCGGCTCCAACGATACTTAATCCGGTAAGTAAAGTAGATATTTCTTTTTCAAATCCGAATTTGATTACTAATAAAATCCCTATAATGATCAATACCACTTTAAAAAAATCATTAAAGAAAACAATGAGTTGATTGTCAGATTTATCATGTGCCAGATTCGCCTTCTCTTTTAATATCTCTGCAATAAATTGTAAGATGCGAATACATAACTGAATAAACACTACAACAATAATAGTAACAGCAATAATGTTAACAATGTATTCTGTAGAAATATGTTCGTGAAAGAATTTTATTTTAAGATCATTAGGAAAATACAATCTATCCAAAGCAGTATAAGCAATAAATACCAATAAAAATTTCTCAATTGGCTGAATAACCAGATGCAAAAAAGCAGAGCGCTTGGCTGATTTTTGTTTAGTAAAAACGCCCAATAATTTACCGGCTAAAAATTTAGAGAGTAATCTTTTGATAAATAGTATCAACAAAATCGTTCCAACAACATATAAATAAGCTGCAACAGTATTATCTAAAAAAGTATAGTGAAGAATTTCTTTCATAAAATATTTATTCACTCCATTTTTTTAATTCTATATTATTACCATCAAATGTTGCATAAGTAAAATTACGAATCCAATCTCCCAAATTAATATATCGACTTGTTTCATTTAATTTAAAATCGATGGGATAATGGCGATGCCCGAAAATAAAATAATCAAAATGCTTTTGCTGTAAAATTTCTTTGCAATAAACAATCAGCCATTCTTTGCCTTCTCCCAAAAAATGTTCATCACTCGTTCCGGTTTTTTCTCTGCTTTTTCTGCTGAAATAATTGGCTAAATTAATTCCCAGTGTTGGATGCAACTGACCAAATAACCATTGGCAAAATTTATTTCTAAATATTTTTTTAATGAATTTATAGCCATGATCGCCGGGGCCTAATCCATCACCATGACCAATAAAAAATTTCTTTTGGTGGAAAGTGAAAACCTTTGGCTCGAAGTAAACCGGAATATTTAATTCTTTCTGAAAATAATCTTTCATCCACATATCATGGTTACCCACAAAAAAATGAATGGGAATACCTGCATCTGTTAATGCTGCTAATTTTCCCAATAATCTTACATATCCTTTGGGAACAACTTTTTTGTACTCGTACCAAAAATCAAAAATATCACCTACAATAAAAATTTGTGCTGCGTCATGCTGAATAGAATCTAAAAAAGAAACGATCTTTTTTTCTCTAATTAAACTTGATGAATAATCAGGAGCACCCAAATGAAAATCGGATAGGAAATATATTTTTTTATGTTCGCTGAATGACATGCAGTAAAGATAAACAATACATTATTGTTGTGCAGATTCTACTAAAAAACAAAACACTTCTTTCGGTCCATGAACACCTACCACTAAGGTTTTTTCAATATCCGCTGTTCGGCTTGGACCTGTTGCTAATGTGATCAATGAGGGAAAACTATCAGCATATTTTTCTTTCATCAATTGTAATCCATCTTTTATATCATACACCAATTGCGAGGTATAAGCAATACATATATGCACAGGTGCATATACACTGGTAGTTCTGCCACTTTGCTGTGCAGTACTCATCATGATAGACCCTGTTCTTGCCACCAATACTTCACAAGACGTAATGGATGCATCACAATCATGTAAATTATTCGAATAAGTTATATTGAATTGATGTTGAGTTAAATCGTTTTTCAAAATTTCTTCAACACAATAAATATTTTTCCATTTTCTTGATTCAACTAAAGTATGTAGTTGTTCTGCCAATTCATTTTGATTGGCGCAAAAAGAAAATCTTCCCAAGAGTTTAGAAAAATTTTCTGCAAACTCTATTTCCAATTCTTGTACGGATGGTTGAAAGACGGAATCATTGCCTTCGCTTTGGGGAAAAGGAACAGGCACTGGTTGAGCCAATGCCTGTCTGATTTTTTTTAAAATATTTTCTTTAGCAGTATTTGCCATTGCAGTAATACTAAAAGTTTATGCTTCTGTTTTATCGGAATGAATGGTATCATCCACAATCGGTGCAATAATATCTGCCGGAGGTACACCACCGATTGGATCCGTTTCTATATCTTCTAATATTTTCTTTTCTTCAAACGGACGTTTACCGATCAATTGTTCCACATCACTCTTGTGCAATACTTCTTTATCCAATAATTCTTTTGCCAATAATTCAACTTCCGCTTTTTTATCAGTCAATAGTTTTATTGTTCTTTGATAGGCTTCATTAATGATTGCTCTTACTTCTTCATCAATCATCTTTCCCGTTTCTTCACTATATGGTTTAGTAAAAGTATTTTCTTGTGAAGGATCATAGAAACTTACATTACCAACTTTATCATTCATACCATACGCTGTTACCATACTGTATGCAATACGAGTAATTTGTTGCAGATCGTTTGATGCGCCTGTAGAAATTTTGCCGAAGAAAATTTGTTCAGCAGCTCTCCCACCCAATGTCATACAAATTTGATCCATTAATTGATCTGTATTATATAAGTATTGTTCTTTAGGAGTGTATTGCGCATAACCCAATGCTGCTGTGCCTCTTGGCACGATGGTTACTTTTAATAAAGGATACGCATGTTCCAGGAACCAACCACAAATAGCATGGCCGGCTTCATGATAGGCAATAATTTCTTTTTCGTAAGGAGCAATGATTTTATTTTTCTTTTCCAATCCGCCAATCACTCTATCAATAGCATCTTGAAAATCGCTCATATCAACTGCAGCTTTATCTTTTCTTGCAGCGATCAGGGCAGCTTCGTTACAAACATTCGCAATATCCGCACCTGCAAAGCCGGGTGTTTGTTCTGCCAATCTATAAATATCTAATGTTTCAGAAATTTTAATGGGTGCTAAATGCACTTTAAAAATTTCTTCTCGTCCTTTTACATCGGGTTTATCAATAGATATTTGACGATCAAACCTTCCGGGTCTTAACAGCGCACTATCTAACACATCGGGTCTGTTAGTGGCAGCCAAAATAATAATACCTGTATCACCACCAAATCCATCCATCTCCACTAATAATTGATTCAATGTATTTTCTCTTTCATCATTACTCATAATGGCGTTTCTTCCACGAGCTCTTCCTATCGCATCAATTTCATCAATGAAAATAATGCATGGTGCTTTTTCTCTGGCTTGTTTAAACAGATCACGAACACGACTTGCGCCAACACCTACAAACATTTCTACAAAATCACTTCCGCTTAAACTAAAAAAAGGAACTTGCGCTTCGCCCGCAACTGCTTTTGCCAATAATGTTTTACCAGTTCCGGGAGGACCGATTAACAATGCGCCTTTAGGAATTTTGCCACCGAGTGCCGTATATTTTTTCGGACTTTTTAAGAAATCAACAATTTCCATTACTTCCACTTTTGCTTCATCTAATCCGGCAACATCTGTGAAAGTGATATTTACTTTAGCACCTTTATCAAACAAAGTGGCTTTTGATTTTCCAATATTAAAAATACCACCGGGACCACCGCCACCACCTGCGCCACCACCCATTTTACGCATCAATAAAATCCATGCACCGATAATTAATACCAATGTAATGACTGAATTAAATATGGGACCCCAATAATCAGGATCATCGTGTGCATTAGCACTTACCTCTGTTATTTGCGGATGATCTTTATAAAAAGATTCCATTCCTCTGTTAAAACTTTCCCAATCTGTTACTTCAAATTCAAATAAAGGAACTTCTCTTACAGTTGCTGGATCAATTTTCTTTTTGAATTTTTTAATATAAAAATCCTTGCTCACACTTTCGGGTTTAATATATACCCTAACTGTTTTTTTATTGGTGATCTTATCAATCTTAGCTACATCACCTTCTGCCAACATATTTTGTTTAAACTCCTGCTCTGTTGTTTTTGTAGCATCTTGCGAAAATTTCCCCAACCATTGAGAGCCAATAAGAATTGCAAAAATGATAAGGTATATCCAATAAATACTGAATTTAGGTCCTTTACGCTGAGGCTTCTCCTCTGATCCTTTATCCAAAAAAGGGAACCGCTGATTTTTATCTTCTTGTGCCATATATTTTAAAATCGATTGCTTCTTATTAATAATGTTTCACTATCTAAATTGTTCAATGATGCTGTAATTTAACATTACTCATCATGACCCATCACCACAGCATCATTCCACATTTCTTCTAATCCATAAAATTTTCTGCTATCAGGGTGCATCACATGCACTACAATATTTACATAATCTATCAATACCCATTGCATTGCTTGTCTGCCTTCATGTTTATAAGGTTTTTCATCACAATTCAGAAACACTTGTTCTTCGATATTATCGCTGATCGCTCTTATTTGAGTGGTACTTCTTGCAGAACAGATGATAAAAAAATCTGCTACTGCTTCGGGTACTTTACGCAAATCCAAACTAACTATATGTTCACCCTTTTTATCTTGAATGGATTTGATAATAGCTTTGAATATCTTAGAATTTCGGGTCAGCCTGGATATTGTATTTTTTTTACGGCTGTTTAAAACGGAAAGAGGTGCCAATAATTAATAAAATTTTTCGTGAAATAATTTTTATGCTTAGTTGTTCAATCAACAGATCAAAATCTATCTCATTAAACATCTACCTTATATATCTTCGCCAAAAGTAATAATTCTTTGTCATCAAGTCTAACCATAAATCCTGTTGGTACGCCTTTTACCGAATTATTATCGGTATCGAGTACCAATATCTATGCCGCAGACAAGTTAAAAGCAAATTTGGCTGCTCATGGTGCTGCCTTCTTTGCTCATCATCAAACAGCCGGTAAGGGGCAAAGAAGTAAGCAATGGAATGATGAACCAGTCAAGAATATTCTACTCTCTGCAATACTGGATACATCCTTCTTATCAACGCTTCATCAGTTTCCACTGAGTGCAATGGTAGCTGTTTCGGTACAAGAATTTTTTAGCCAATACGCAGGTGATGAAACCAAAATAAAATGGCCCAACGATTTGTATTGGCGTGACAGGAAGGCAGGCGGAATATTGATTGAGACTGTTGCCAATGGTAAATGGGCTATTGTTGGAGTTGGTATTAATATCAATCAAACAGATTTCCCAAAATATTTGATTAATCCTGTTTCTTTAAAACAGATCACCGGAAAAACATTTGATACTGTTGCATTGGCAAAAGAATTATGTATTTATTTAGAGAAGTATTATCAACTATTAAAAAAGAAAAAGATAAAAAAAATTATTGATCTGTACAATCAATATTTATATAAAAAAAATGAAGTTGTTAGATTGAAAAAAAACAACGCAGCTTTTAATTGCACTATTAAAAGTGTAAATGAAAATGGTGAATTAATTGTCGCCAATGCTTTACAAGAGAGTTTTATTTGGGGTGAAGTAGAATGGATATTATAATAGCGCATCAATTCTTTTTGCTAATTGATGATCTTTCTCTGTAACAATATCTCCTGCACTATGTGTGTTTAGCCAAATCTCTACCTGATTATAAACATTCGTCCATAATGGATGATGATCCATTTTCTCCGCTTCCATCGCAACTCTTGTCATGAAAGCAAATGCTTCCGAGAAATTTTTAAAAATAAATTTTTTATAAAGTGTATTATTTTTTTCTTCCCACATGATTCTTGTTTTTTAAAAATATTACTGTTGAAATAATGTTTTTAATTCGTGTAACTGGTTTTCTAAAAAACCATATTTCCTTTGTTGATTATTTTTTCATTCGTTAATTCTGCTACCATTTGAACGCCATTAATTGCTTTAATGGATTGTTTTATCCAATTACATTTTTCTTCATCAACAAAATCGCCTTTCATTAACCAAATAAAATCCATATGTCTGAATTCTGGTAATAAATATTCGCCGTCAAACTGATTGTGGTATAAATAATGTGTGAGAAAACTATTCGGTTCTTCGGATTGATAAATATTAAAATAATAACTGCGTGCTTTTTTCTTTACATGAATTTCAATTTCCGGATTTAAAAAAAACTGAAAGCCCATTAAATTATTTAACTGCCAACAGAACTGATAATTTTTTACAGGCGCTGTAATGCCCAGCAGCCTTGCATCTTCAAAGAAGTCATCATTCAGCGAATCAATATCTAAAACTAATTTTGCCATGTGTTTTGATAATCAATAAATGTTGAAACTTTTAAAATTCAACTTCAAATTCTTTTTCTTCACTCCCTCTTTTAATGCGCAATTTTACTTTATCCCCTTTTTTTAATTTGCTGAGTGTTTGCATATAACTCATTACATCTACAAACTTGTAATCACCTAATTGCAATAAAATATCTCCCGCCTGTAAACCAATTTTCTCTGCTAATTTTCCACCGCTCACTCCATCAATTCGCACACCTGTTCCGGTAAAACCATAATCAGGTATCACACCCAAGCTAACAGTAAACTTAGCACTTCGACCAGCTTGTGGTTCACGTGTTTTAGTAAATGCCAATTTATTTTTTGCATCGGTCACATTAATCAGTTGATAGATGTATTGCACAATTTCTGCTTCACCATCATAATTAATTTTCTCCCAATCATCTGTTGCTTTGTGATAATCTACATGACTGCCGGTGAAAAAAAACAACACCGGAATATCTTTTCTGTAAAACGCTTCATGATCACTTGGTCCGCTTCCGGCACTATCATATTTTATGATTAGATTTTTATCAGAAGTTGTTTGAAACATTTCTCCCCAATAAGGCGAAGTGCCATAACCGCCAATGGTTAATTTATGCGAAGTATCATATCGCCCTACCATATCCATATTAATCATATAATTAGCTGTGATATTTGTGGTAGGATGTTCTAACCAATATTTGCTTCCCAATATGCCTAATTCTTCTCCCGAAAAATTAAGGATGAGATAATTATTATGTTTTGGTGATGATTGTTTTAATAATCTGGTCAATTCAATCAAAGCCGCAGTACCACTGGCATTGTCATCTGCACCATTATGAATCAAATGCCCCGTATCCAATGCATTCTTATCTTCTCCATAACCTAAATGATCATAATGTGCGCCCAACACAACTGTGGTAGTTGCATTATTATTGATAAAGCCAACTACATTTCTTGCAAATCTTTTTTTATCACTTAAACTAACATTCAACGAAAGATTAACTGTTGCAGTTGGATCAGGAAAATATTTTGCAAACCCTTCTTTATTGATATACAAGACCGGTATTTTAGTGAGTGGTGATTGATCGTTTTTATTGAACTGCACATTGTCCACTTTTGATGAACTGTTATATAACAATAATGCTGTTGCGCCTTTCAATGCGATTTTATCTGTTTCTTTTTTGATGAATTCATCGATGTCAAAATGCGGATTATTTTGGTTTTCTTCCAATGCATCTTTCAAATCAATAAACCAAGGCTGACCAGATTCATTCAATGTAGCTGCAACATTTCCTTTTGAATTTTTATTACAACTATATGCTAATGGAAAAAAGTAAGTACTCAATTCAGCTTTCTTATCATTCACTTGTAAAAAAGTAGTCGCATCAATTTGTTTCCCTTCATTGATCTCAAATTCTTGCACATAACCATTAATACCCTTTGGTTCAATTCCCATTAATTTATATTGATCAGCGATGTATTGCATGGCCAATAATTCACCTGCAGTTCCGGTTCTTCTTCCTTCTAATTTATCATCTGCTAAGTATTGAATATGTTTTTTCAAATTAGCCACTAATTCTTGCCTGGCTTTTGCTTCAGCTAATTTTTCTTTTTTACTTTTTTTCTGCGCCACAACCATTAAGGGCAATAACAAAAATATCAGCAACCATTTCTTCATAACACACGTTGATTTAAGTAATGCAAAATAAACGAATGAATGAGGCGGTTTGTTATAGTTGCATTAAATATTCTTTTCCCGACCTCGTAACCTGATGCTATTGTTCAACAGTACATTTGTTGATTAATGAAAATGCAGCCCTCTTTATTACATATCGCATTAGTTGGAAACCCGAACAGTGGCAAAACTTCTTTATTTAACTCTTTAACAGGATTGAATCAAAAAGTGGGCAATTTTCCGGGTGTAACAGTTGATAAAAAAACAGGTGAGTTAACATTGGAAGAAGGATTAGAAGTGAAGTTGATTGATCTGCCGGGTACTTATTCTTTATATCCGAGAAGAGCCGATGAATGGGTGGCATATAAAGTGTTGATGAATGCGGATGCATTGAAACCCGATTCTGTTTTATTGGTGGCCGATGCAAGTAATTTAAAACGAAATCTACTTTTCTGCACACAAATTATCGATCTGAAGATTCCGGTGGTCATTGCATTAACCATGAATGATCTTGCTGCAAAAAAAGGAATTAAGATTGATGTAGATGGATTGTCAAAAGATTTGGGCGTTCCGGTAATTGCAGTAAATCCAAGAAAAAATAAAGGATTGGTTCAATTAAAAAAAGCATTGGCAGATGTTGCTAAATACAAATGGAATGCACCTGATAAAGATTTTATTGATAATAAAAAGTTAGCGGCTCCGTCCATTGAAGAAGTACAACAATATTTTCCGCAATTAAGTGATTATGCCTCTATTCATTATCTCATCAATCACGAAAATTTTCCATTGAACGATGAGATGCAAAAGAATATTGAACAAATAGAGATCGATCATAAATTCAATCCCACCAAAACTCAGGCTGAAGAGGTAATGCAACGCTATCAACGTATTAATCAGTTGATGCAGAAACATGTTGTGGAACCTGACCCGATGGAAAGAAAAATGTTCACAGAAAAAATGGATAATATTTTATTGCATCGCGTTTGGGGTTATTTAATATTATTGAGTGTTTTGTTTTTATTATTTCAAAGTATTTTTTGGTTGGCGAGAATTCCAATGAATGGAATTGAATCTTTATTTCAACAAATTACTCGTTCATTGAATGCATCATTGCCGCATATTTGGTGGAGCGATCTTTTAATCAATGGAGTAGTTGCGGGATTGGGCGGCATTATGGTTTTTGTTCCGCAGATCATGATATTATTTGGATTGATTACTTTATTGGAAGATACCGGTTACATGGCACGTATCAGTTTCTTAAGTGATAAATTAATGCGTAAAGTTGGTTTGAATGGAAAAAGCGTAATGCCCATGATCAGTGGATTTGCTTGCGCTGTGCCTGCCATCATGAGCACCCGAAATATTGAAAACAAGAAAGAACGTTTACTCACTATTTTGGTTACGCCATTAATGAGTTGCAGTGCCAGATTACCTGTTTACACCATATTAATTGCATTGGTCATTCCTAATAAATACTATCTCGGATTTTTAAGTTTACAAGGCTTGGTGATGATGGCTTTGTATTTATTGGGTTTGGTAATGGCATTGATTGTGAGTTATGTATTGAAAGGATTTATTAAACTGAAAGAAAAAAGTTTTTTCATTTTAGAATTACCCGTGTATCGTGCACCACGCTGGAAGAATGCCGGCATCACTATGATCGAAAAAGCAAAAATATTTGTGAGAGATGCCGGAAAAATTATCATGCTCATCAGTTTATTATTGTGGTTCTTGAGTTCTTATGGCCCGGGTGACAGAATGAAAAAAGTGGAAGACAAATATGCCACCCTCATCATTCAACAACCGCAAATAAAAGATTCCTTACAAAAACATTTATCGGCAGAAAAATTACAAAATTCTTATGCTGGAATTTTAGGGCAAGCCATTGAGCCAGCCATTAAACCATTGGGATATGACTGGAAAATAGGCATTGCATTAATTACTTCATTCGCAGCAAGAGAAGTATTTGTTGGAACAATGGCAACATTGTATAGTGTTGAAGAAAATGATGATACATCCTTAAGAGAAAAATTACAAGCAGCTAAAAATCAAGATGGCTCTAAAGTGTACACACTCGCTGCAGCTTTATCATTAATGGTATTTTATGTTTTAGCCATGCAATGTATGAGTACATTGGCAGTTGTAAAACGTGAAACTAAAACATGGAAATGGCCGGTGATACAATTTGTTTATATGACCGGACTGGCTTACGCCATGAGCTTGTTGGTGTATTGGATATTTAAATAAATCTATTTGCTTTGCCAGGCAGCCAATATTTCTTCTGTATGAATTTTTGTTTTGGGCTTGGTGATGATGTGTTTGATCATACCTTTTTCATCAATTAAAAAAGTGGTGCGATGCATACCAATAAATTCTTTGCCCATAAATTTTTTCCATCCCCAAACACCATATAATTCAGCAATTTTATTTTCAGTATCAGCAATCAATGGAAATGGCAAATTATATTTTGTCTCGAATTTTTTATGTTTCTTTTCATCATCGGTGCTAACACCCATCACTGCAAAACCTTTCTTCAGCAATGCAGCATAATTATCTCTTAAGTTACAGGCTTGTACGGTGCATGTTGGCGTATCATCATGGGGATAGAAATAAAGAATTATTTTTTTGCCTTTAAAATCTTTTAATGAAATGGATTTTCCGTTTTGATCTTTTCCGGTGAAAGAAGGTGCTTTGGTGTTTTCTTGTAACATAGACATATCTGATAATTAGTATCTATAACATTAACAAATAAGATAGGTTCAGTATTTTTTTCAGCATCGCAAGATAATTTTAAAAATTAACCGTCAATTTTTCTTTTACCACCTTACATTTGCACAATTTGTAAAATCATGCCCAAAGACAATTCCATCAAATCCGTACTTATCATTGGTTCCGGTCCTATCATTATCGGCCAGGCTTGCGAATTCGATTATTCCGGTTCTCAGGCTGCACGCAGTTTGCGTGAAGAAGGGATCGAAGTCATTCTCATCAACAGTAATCCTGCTACCATCATGACTGATCCGATGATGGCAGATAAAGTTTATTTGTTGCCTTTAACTGTTGAAAGTATTGAGCAGATATTGGAAGAAAATAAAATTGATGCGGTGTTACCAACCATGGGCGGACAAACTGCATTGAATTTATGTAAAGAAGCTGATGAGCTCGGTGTTTGGAAAAAATATAATTGCAGATTAATTGGTGTGGATGTTGCTGCGATTGATACTGCGGAAGACAGAGAAAAATTTCGTCAGTTAATGGTGAAGATCGGAATTAAAGTTGCACCCAGCAGAGTAGCCAATAGTTTTTTGGAAGGAAAAGAATTTGCCCAACAAATAGGATTTCCATTGGTAATTCGTCCATCATTTACTTTGGGTGGAACCGGTGGCGGATTCGTTCATGGAAAAGAAGATTTAGACGCAGCATTAGAAAGAGGATTGAAAGCATCACCGATTCATGAAGTGTTGGTAGAGAAAGCTGTGTTAGGATGGAAAGAATATGAATTAGAATTATTACGCGATCAAAAAGATAATGTGGTGATTATTTGTACAGTGGAGAATGTAGACCCGATGGGTGTGCACACAGGTGATTCCATCACTGTTGCACCGGCTATGACACTGAGTGATACTTCATTTCAGGATATGCGTAATCAGGCAATGTTGATGATGCGTTCGCTTGGAAATTTTGCCGGTGGTTGTAATGTGCAGTTTGCACAAAATCCTGAAACAGAAGAATTGATTGCGGTGGAAATAAATCCAAGAGTAAGTCGTTCTTCTGCTTTAGCATCAAAAGCCACGGGTTATCCCATTGCAAAAATTGCGGCTAAGTTGGCAATCGGTTATTCATTGGATGAATTAAAAAATCAAATCACACAAACAACTTCTGCTTATTTTGAACCGGCATTGGATTATGTAATTGTAAAAGTGCCTCGTTGGAACTTTGATAAATTTAAAGGAGCGAATGATACATTGGGTTTGCAAATGAAAAGCGTAGGTGAAGTAATGGCCATCGGCAGAAGTTTCACAGAAGCTATTCAAAAAGCTTGTCAGAGTTTAGAGAATGATGCTGTTGGTTTAGGATATTATGGAAAGAGTTTGATGAAGAGTGAAGAGATTGTTGAATATATCAAAACACCAAAGTGGGATAGAATATTCAGAATTAAAGACGCATTGATGCAGGGTGTTACAGTAAAAACAATTTCGCAGGTAACAGGCATTGACAAATGGTTCATCTATCAAATTCAACAAATTTGCAGCATTGAAAAAGAATTAATGAATTATACTCTGCAAACATTACCAAATGAATTATTGAAAGATGCCAAGAAGAATGGTTTCAGTGATGCACAAATTGCAAAAGTGATGCATGGCGATTGTACTGATGAACAAGTGTATGAAAAAAGAAAATCATTAGGCATTACCAGAGTGTATAAAATGGTGGATACCTGCAGTGCCGAGTTTGAAGCAAAGACGCCATACTTCTATTCAACTTTTGAAAATTAATTTCTAGATATTATTATAATAAAAAAGAGTCAGATTAATTCCGACTCTTTTTTATTGCAATTACTTTTTCGCTTTCACTCCATAAATTTTTACATGTAAATCTTTCATTTGAAAGTTGATTGGAATGGAATCTGTCCATATACCTAAATTAAACACCAATCCTTTTTTATTCTTGTAATCATCCAATGTAAACATGTCTTTTGTTTGAATGGCATTCCATTGCTGCGGAATAAATTCTGTTGTAGAAATATTCGCCACTTCACGCATTGCCCAGTATAAATAATCGCTGGTTTTAGGCAATCTATCCACCAATGCCAATCGCATTGAAGGATGGTAATCTATTTCTTTTGCGGGTGAATTAACATTCGCAGCTACTTCCACATATAAAAATTTATACTGCTGCGGAATTTTAAAATCGGGCATCAAACTCGTATCGGAAGATCTTGCATAGATATTTTTAGAGGCAGGATCAATATAATCAAACAGCAATTGTTTATCACCCGGTGCCACAACTTCTTGTGAAGGAAATATTTTATTACTGTCGCATACAAACGTATTGATGGTTTTAAAGTTTTCTCTGAGCTTGATAATAAAATTTTTCAAGGAATCATTTTTATATGGCACTTGCAATAGATTGGGTGTGAGTTTGTATAATTGATTTCCCGAAACAAAATAATCTTTATAAATATAATCGCTGATGTCTCTGCTCCATTCCATAAAAGCCATAGATTGTTTATTACTGAATGCTACAGTGGTATCAATTACATCGCCTAACCAATGCACTTGTTTGGGATGATAAGAAAAATTAAAATTGCGCAATAATAATGTTTCAATTGTTGGTGCAATATTTAAATGCGAATTGACTGAATAAAACTTCTTCGCTTGTTTTAACATGGGCGAATAAATAATAAATGGTACATGATAATCATCAATGGTGCAGGTGGTAGGGAATGAACCAATGTGATGATCGCCGGTAATTATAAAAATGGTGTTTTGATAATCTTTGCGTTTTGCATAATCAGCAAAGAATTTTCTGAAGCAATCATCTGCAAACATATAAGTCACCAATACTTCTTTGGTTTCATTCAATGTTTTTTTTATATCAGCAGAAACAGTCAATGTCTTTATTTTTTTCTCAAACAATTTTTCATATAATGGTTTTTGCTCAAACAGGTATGGCATATGAGTTGTAGCCGTATGATAAATATTTAAGTAACGCGGTTTTCTTAATGAATCCATCACTTCAAAACTTCTGCTAAATAATGCATCATCCGGATAACCCATGCTCCATCCTTCTTTTCCTATGCCCATTTCTTTATACTTGGAAGGATAATGAGACAATACAAAATCTGTTCCTTGTAAACGAATATATCCACCCATATTATCAAAATCAGGATTGAAACCAATCATGAAATTTGTCCAATAACCATTTTGACGAAGTATTTTAATCAATGATAAATGATCGGGCATCACATTCATCATAGAAAAACCTCTTGATGCATAAGGCAGAGAACCAGAGATAGAAGGATGTGCCGCAAATGTGCCGGGAGCAGTACTTAAAAAATTATCCCACACCAAACTTTTTGTAGATAAGGAATCTAAAAAAGGAGTGAAACTGGTAGCGTAAGCATTAGCGCCACTAAAATCTCTCGATAAACCTTCTACTACAATCAGTACAATATTCGGTGGAGTTGATTTA
This sequence comes from uncultured Chitinophagaceae bacterium, assembly GCA_903881425.1. Classification (GTDB taxonomy): domain Bacteria; phylum Bacteroidota; class Bacteroidia; order Chitinophagales; family Chitinophagaceae; genus CAILAF01. Next base: position 33,043 of record CAIRTF010000023.1, read on the forward strand.
AAATTAAAAAAGTTGCCCAACACATCATTGCTGCTGTCTTTATGCAGCAAAGGATATTCTTTGCTCGTATACTCAAACTGATGTTGTGATTGATAAAAATCGATTTCTGCAGTTAATTCTTCAGCTGTTATTTTATGATTAGTTCTGTTTTTTTCTTTAAAATACTCGTAACTGTCTTTTATCCAAAAAGTAAATTTATTGCTGGTCAAATAATAAGCTGTTTGTTGTTTGAACCAGGATTGTTCCGGATCGGAAAATCTTATCAATACAACAGATAAAACAGAAAGTACCATTGTACCAATTAAAAAATACCCGTGAAAGTTTTTATACAAAAACACTTTAAAATAAGCAATGAAATAAATAGCAATATAAACAGCAAAAGGAATGTATAACTTAATTCCGCTTGTCATCATCTGCTTTGAAGTAAGCCAAGATTCGTGGATGCTTCTGGTAAAAAATTCATGGTCGAACGGAACATTCCTTTCAGAATAAACCACCAATAATGCCAGATACAAAATAATCAATATCACATTGATGGAATGAAAAACAATTCTGGCAATTCTTTGATGAATAAAAAACAAGATTAAAAACAAGAAAAAGCAAACAAAACAATATATAAGCCATGCCCAAACATCGTATAAAAGTCCGCCCAGCTCAAATGCAAACGCATGATCCACAAAAGATTTAGAAGCAATAAAAAAGTATTCAAATACCCTGATCAAACAAAAACTAACCAGAAAAGAAATCGTTATTCTAAAAAATTGCTGCAAAAAAAACCTATTTTGTATAGCCATGCTTGGGGGTTAATCCGGCAAAAATAATTTTTTATTGTTTTTTATAACGAAATATTATAACAGCATACTTTAATTTGCACTAAATACCTGCATGGTATTTGTAACTGACGAACTGCATGAGTACAAACCCTTCGCAAATATTTCAAACCAATACAAAATCTCGTTGGCAACGTTTTAGGTGGCTGGGAAGGTTACTATTATTCTTTATTGTTCTTTCGGCTGTATTATTTAGACTATATCTTTTTGTTTCTGATAAAACACATGAGGAAATGAATTTGCCTTTGGAAGACAGGGCAATAAAAAAAGTATTGGTCGATAACATTCCTTCTTATCGAGAAAGCAATTTGGGTAAGCAGTATCGCGGAATGAGAAAATATATTCAAAATCGTTGGGCTACGGGTAAAGGCTGCGGACAAAAAGATAGTGTATTAAACCTCTCTACCTCTGATTATTTCAGTGATAGTTTAGGAATTCGTGCTGCTTTTTATGTTGCCTGGGATCCTCAATCATTCTTTTCATTAAGAAAAAATATTTCAAAACTAAATCTTGTTTTACCTGAATGGTTTTTTATTGATCCGACCGCCGACACCATCATTACAAAAATTGATACCAGAGCTTTTGATTTGATTAAAAAATCGGGTATTGAAGTAATGCCTATTTTATCGAATGCCATTTGGAACACAGGTAAATTCAATGGTGCCGCACTGCATCGCATTTTCAATAACAAACAAAAATCTGAACGCTTCATCAATCAGATACTCGATCTTTTAACAAAGTATGATTTTACGGGTATTAATGTTGATTTTGAAGATCTGAAAGAAAAAAAGAATGAAGTGTTGAGCAATTTTCAAAAGAAGTTATATAATCGTTTACATGCAGAAGGTTTTTTAGTAACACAAAATGTTTCTCCATTTAACGATGATTATAATTATGAAGAACTAGCTAAGTATAACGATTATCTTTTTTTGATGGCATATGATGAACATTCTGATGATACAGGCCCTGGGCCCATTGGTAGCCAAAAATGGGTAGAATCATGCGTTGATAAATTGGCACAAAAAGTACCGGCTTCAAAAATTGTTTTAAACCTTGCTGCATTTGGCTATGATTGGAATTTAAAAAATAAAAATAACATTACGCTTACCTACCAGCAGGCGCTTACCAAAGCAAGAGATACGAATGCCAAACTTGATTTTGATAATGACACTTATAATTTAAATTATCGTTACTACGACGATAAGGATGCCATTCATGAAGTTCATTTTACAGATGCTGCTACCAATTTTAATTCATTGCGTTTTGCTACAGAATATAATTTAGCCGGCACTGCTATTTGGCGTTTGGGAAGTGAAGATCCAAGGCTTTGGGATTTTTATAATAAACCCATGACCAAAGCTGCGTTGAAGACTTTTGATTTCAATGATTTTAATAGTATCGATCCCATCAGTGATGTTGATTATATTGGCGAAAACGGCGATGTAAGCGGGGAGATTTTGGAATTGATGGCAACTCCATCTGAAGGGCATATTACTTCAGAGATTGATACATCCGCCATGTTAATCAGTGAAGAGCTTTTTGATAAATTACCTTCTTCGTACGTCATTAAAAAATGGGGGCATACTTCTGAAAAGAAATTAATACTCACTTATGACGATGGTCCCGATCCTGTTTATACAAAAGAAATTCTTGATACACTTGCTTTCTATCATGTACCTGCTTCATTTTTTGTTGTGGGTATTCAGGCAGAAAATAATATTCCTTTAGTTAAAAGAATTTACAGAGAAGGGCATGAAATAGGCAATCATACATTCACACATCCAAATATTGCAGAAGTTAGCAAAAGCAGAGCTTTATTAGAAATGGATTTGACAGAAGTATTGATTGAATGTATTACCGGACACAGCACTATTTTATTTCGAGCACCATTTAATGCAGATAGTGACCCTGAAGCAAAAGAAGAATTGGTGCCCATCGCATTAAGTAAATCCAGAAATTATATAACTGTTGGTGAAGGCATTGATCCAACAGATTGGGAAAAAGCAGATCATCCAGAATTGAATTCGGATACTATCTTAAACAGAGTGATTAGAATTTATAATGACCATGTTGATAATGGTGATAGTCTTTCTATTATTTTATTACATGATGCCGGTGGAGATAGAAGTGAAACTGTAAAAGCAACAGGAAAAATTATTCGTTACTATAAAAGCAAAGGCTATAAGTTTACTACTATTGCCGATCTGTTACATAAAACTCGTAATGATTTAATGCCTGCTGTACCTCGTGGAAGCGGTTACGCATTGTTTCAATTCAACACATTTTTATGGGAAGCCGGTTATTGGTTAGGCGAAACATTTTATACATTATTTTTATTGTTTTTAATACTTAGCTGTATTCGCTTATTGGTATTGGGATTCTTTGCTGTTTCACAAAAAAGAAAAGAAAAGAAAAATAAAGATAGTTTTATAGATGCTGCCAATATTCCATTAGCATCTATCATAGTTCCGGCATTTAATGAAGAAATAAATGCCATCAGTTCCTTAGAAAATTTATTGCTATGCGATTATCAAAATTTCGAAATCATTTTTATTGATGATGGAAGTTCTGATAATACTTACGAAAAAGTAAAAAACGCATTCAACAATCATCCCAAGGTAAAAGTATTTACCAAGCCCAATGGCGGAAAAGCTTCTGCATTAAATTTTGGTATTGCACAATCGCAAGCAGCATTTGTTGTTTGTATTGATGCGGATACCAAATTATTACCCACTGCTGTAAGTTATTTGATGCGAAATTTTAAAAACGAAAAAGTAGGTGCTGTGGCAGGTATTGTAAAAGTGGGCAACGAAGTAAATATTTTAACCCGTTGGCAAAGTATTGAATATACAACCAGTCAGAATTTCGACCGAAAAGGTTTTGCTTACATCAATTGTATTACTGTTGTACCCGGAGCTATTGGCGCATTTAGAAAAGAGGCCTTATTATCAGCAGGCGGATTTACTACGGATACTTTAGCCGAAGATTGTGATATTACCGTTCGCATTTTAAAAGAAGGATACATTGTTGCGAATGAACCAAAAGCCATTGCATTAACAGAAGCACCCGAAAGTATTAAACAATTTATGAAACAACGTTTTCGCTGGACATTTGGTGTAATGCAAACATTCTGGAAACAAAAAGAGGTGTTATTTAATTCGAAATATAAATCTTTGGGATGGGTTGCTTTTCCTGATATTCTTTTATTCAAATACATTATTCCATTCTTCTCTCCTTTAGGGGATGTATTAATGATATTTGGTTTGCTAACTGAAAGTCGTTCTAAAATTTTAACGTATTACTTCATCTTCCTCATTGTAGATGCAATGGTTTCTATTTTGGCATTTGCCATGGAAAAACAGAAAGCATGGAAATTGATTTGGTTATTGCCTCAAAGATTAATTTACCGTTGGATGATGCTGATTATTTTGTTCCGTGCGTTAGGGCGTGCTATCAAAGGTGAATTACAGTATTGGGGCGTATTAAAACGCACAGGCAATGTAAAAGATATTACCGCCTCATCATAAATTAAAACATCTATTTTAAACTCGTTTTCTTTACTTTGCAACACTTAATTCTTTAACTCAAATCATTCTATTATATGAAATGTGCCGACATTCAAATTCAAAATGAACAGGAAACGCGTGCAGGTTTTGGCGAAGGTATTTTTGAAGCAGGTAATGCTAACGAAAATGTAGTGGTATTAACTGCTGATCTTGCCGGATCAATGAAGATTGCCCCTTTTATAAAAAAATTTCCTGAACGTTTTGTTCAATGCGGTATTGCAGAAGCCAACATGATAGGTATCGCAGCGGGATTAACCATTGGGGGTAAAATTCCATATACTACAACATTTGCCAATTTCAGTACAGGAAGAGTGTATGATCAAATTCGCCAAAGCATTGCTTACAGCGGAAAGAATGTAAAAATATGTGCATCACATGCAGGATTAACTTTGGGAGAAGATGGTGCCACACATCAAATATTAGAAGATATTGGTTTGATGAAAATGTTGCCCGGCATGACAGTAATTGTTCCTTGTGATTTCAATCAAACAAAAAATGCTACCAAAGCGATTGCTGATTATGAAGGTCCGGTTTATTTAAGATTTGGTAGACCAAAATGGCCCAACTTTACAAAAGAAGATGGAAGTGATTTTGTGATTGGTAAAGCACAACAACTAAGCGAAGGAAATGACGTAAGTATTTTTGCATGTGGTCATATGGTTTGGAAAGCCATTGAAGCAGGAAAAGCTTTAGAAGAAAAAGGTTACAGTGTTGATCTCATCAATATTCATACTATTAAACCTTTGGATGAAGAAGCCATTATCAAGTCTATTTCAAAAACAAAATGTGCGGTAACTGTCGAAGAACATAATATTATTGGTGGATTAGGCGATAGCATTGCACAAGTAGCTTCAAAACATTTACCGATTCCTATTGAATATATTGGTACAAAAGATACATTCGGAGAAAGCGGAAAGCCTTTAGATCTATTAAAGAAGTATGGATTAGATACACCATTTATTATTGATGCCGCAGAGAAGGTGATGAAAAGAAAATAAAAGTTTACTACTTAAACTCATCTTAATAAGATGAGTTTTTTATTTCTCGCTAACGCAAAACTTACACGCTTTGCGGTGATATTTTTTTAATGCATCTGCCAAATTTACTTTGATGATTTCTTTGCAGCGTGATAAATCTTTGCAACTTGCAGTAGAATGATATGCTTCTACAGAAACACTATAACAGATATATACTGATGTATCTTTTTTTGTTTCATTATTTTTTTGCTGCTGATAATTATTACCAAATGAAGTAAATAACAAAAACAAAGTTGCAGCAAAAAGAAGGGTTGTTCTTTTCATAACGGGTTCATGAGTAGTGCAATACTACAACAAAACCCATATTTTCCAAAAGAAAGAAATGAACTATTGCTTTATTAATAAAAGAGAAATAAAATAATTAACGGAGCAATCATTCCCGCCAAAGCCAATACCCACCCACGTTTTCTGAAACTATATTTCCCTTTCATCAAAAACATACCACTGATGGCAATAAAGGCGAGTGCCAAACCGAAAATATCGGAGTACCATACCCACCAATTATTGCCGTTAAATTTGTGCAGGAAATTTAATTGTGCCAATACCGGCTTTTTTCTCCAAATATTAATTTCTCCTTTTCCATTGGCTAAATGAATAGTAGCATCTGCACTTTTATAGGATATAACAAGTGTTGAATCTTTTCTGAAATCAAATTGCTGAAAATTTTCTAATTGGTATTGATCGGAAAATACTTGTACACTATCTTTTGTTACAGATTCTTTCGGAAAATGAAAATTGGTTTGCACTTTTTTAAATTCGTACACATATTTGTCGGGCTTCCATTGTTTACGATGATTTTGTGCGATACCTGAAATAGCAAAAGCTATAATCAATCCAACAAAAAAATAACCAAAATCGCGATGTAGATTTCTTAAATTTTTATTCCCCCAAAAATGGTTACTCATATTAACAGATTTAATATGAGCTAACATACAAAAAACTAAGATTGATTGATGAAGAACTGAATAAGTTATTATTAATTTTTTTAATATAAAAGTGTATTAATATATAAATTAATGCTTTCTCTTAGTATCAATTTAGATGATTATCCTGAATTAAAAAATATTCAAGCCACTAAGAATTTTTCTAATATTTTACAAACAATTCTAAGATTAGGATATAATACCTATTTTAACTCTATTTCTAATAATTTGGAATACTATTCTGTTAAAGACGATCTTGTTAATACTCTTAATTCGACTATTCAACCATTAAATGATTTAACTAAAAGTTTATATGGTTTAAATACTAGCACAAAAAAAGGTGATATAACAGAAGCTCTAATAGAAGATATAATTATAAAACAATTTCCAGAATATAATTATGATGTAAAAAGAGGTATTGCCCATCATGCAGATGGTGAATTAACCAGTCCAAGCGGACTAAAAGCATTAGTAGAAGTAAAGAATTATAACACAACTGTTCCTGAAGATGAAGTAGATAAATTTAAGTATGATTTATCATTTAGACAAATTAATTATGGATTATTCATATCAACAAAATCTGGGATTCAATATCAGAAACCATTTTCTTATGAAAAGTATGAAAAAGATGGAAGTGTATATAATATAGTATATGTATAAAAAATATTTGAAGAACTACATA